>DASYRO010000530.1:0-11293 GCA_036004385.1 Candidatus Acidiferrales bacterium | reverse complement strand
CTCTACGCGCAGCCGGTGTTGATCGAATACTTCCGGGAGAAGCTCGAGCAGCTTGGCCCGATTACTGTCGTTTCGCCGGACGCCGGCGGCGTGGAGCGCGCGCGCTATTTTGCCAAGCGCATTGATGCCCCGCTGGCTATCGTCGATAAGCGCCGCGTGGACGTGGACGTCAGCGAAGTGATGCACCTCATCGGCGACGTGAAGGGCCGCCCGGCGCTGATCATTGACGACATTATTGACACGGCCGGCACGCTGGTGAAAACCGCGGAAGCGTTGCTCAAGGAAGGCGCCACGCGCGTCTTTGCCGGCTGCACACATCCGATTTTGTCCGGGCCCGCAGTGGAGCGCATCTCCAAGTCGGAGCTCGAGGAAGTCGTGGTCACGAATTCGGTCCCGCTTTCCGCGCACGCGAAGAAGCTGGACAAGATCAAGGTGCTCAGCGTAGGGGAGCTGCTGGCGCGCGGAGTGCGCTCCATTCACGAGGAAACCTCGATCAGCGAACTCTTTAATTGAGCGGCCGTAGCACAGGCTTGTAGCCTGTGCAGTTTTCGATTTTCAGGTTCACGGCAATTCTTCAGCGTCGGGAATTTTTGCCGGAACAAAGGGAAGTGCGTATGCAGCAATTCATTGTGGAAGCGAATCCCCGCGAGGAACGCGGCAAGAACGCCGCGCGCCGCATCCGGCGCACCGGATTGGTTCCCGCGACGCTGTATGGCGGCACGCGCGGCCCGGTGGCGGTCAGCGTCAATGCCAAGCAGGTGGTCTCCATCCTGAAATCGGAATCCGGGCACAACACCATCTTCACGCTCAAGCTCGCCGGCGTCGAAGACAAAGTCATCGTCAAGGACTGGCAGGCCGATCCCGTGCGCGGCGATCTCCTCCACGTGGATCTGCTGCGCATCGCCATGGACGTGCGCATGCGCGTCAAGGTGCCCGTGCATACCTTTGGCGAGCCGCAGGGCGTCAAGCTGCAGGGCGGCATTTTCGAAATGGTTACGCGCGAAGTGGAAATCGAATGCCTGCCCACCGACATCCCCGAAGAATTTCGTGTGGACGTCACGCCGCTGATGATCGGCAAACACGTCCGCGCGGGCGAACTGCCCGTGGATCCGGCGAAGATGAAGTTGATCACCGATCCGGAACGCGTCATCGCCCACGTCGTCGCTCTGCGCGTGGAAGAAGAAGTGAAGCCGGCGGAGGCCGTCGCTGAGGAAGCTGCTGCTCCGGCCGAACCCGAAGTCATCAAGAAGGGCAAGAAGGAAGTCGAGGAAGGCGAAGAGGCCGAAGCCGGTCAGGAGAAAGCGGAAAAGCCCGAAAAGGCGGAGAAGAAAAAGTAAGCCGCAGCGGCGCGGAAGGTCGACTGGCGCTGATGGGCGGCATCTCCCGGTGGTGGCATGGATGCGCGCATGCGCTTGATTGTGGGCCTCGGCAACCCGGGCCCGGAATACGCCTGGACGCCGCATAACCTCGGGTTCCTCGCGCTCGACCGGCTGGCGGAACTGGCCGGCGCGCGCATCGAGAGGCCGGAGGCCAAGTCGCTCCTCGGCCGCGGAAAATTAGCAGGCTACGAAGTTTTGCTGGCCAAGCCGCAGACATACATGAACGTCAGCGGGCTGGCCGTACGCGAGTTGGTCGAGCGGTTTGAATGCGACCCGGCGGAAATCGTCGTCATTTACGACGACGTGGCATTGCCCTGGGGCATGATTCGCGTTCGCGAACGCGGCACGGCTGGCGGACACAACGGCATGAAGTCCATCATTGGCGCACTGGGCACGATGGAATTTCCCCGCGTGCGCCTGGGCGTCCAGCCGGAGCATCCGGTGGAAGACCTTGCCGCCTACGTGCTGCGTCCGATGCGCCGCGCGGATTTGGAAAGTGCCGCGGAGATGGTGGATGCCGCCGCCGAAGCGGTGCAGGTGATTCTGTCCGACGGCGTCGGCCGCGCCATGACGCGCTTCAACCGCCGCGTCAAGATGTAGCGCCGGGCTTTAGCCCGGCATCGCGCGACGCCCGGTTCTACGATGGTTGGGACTTGTAGGGGCGCAGCATGCTGCGCCCGACGTAAGTGTTAAGAAGAGAGGAAACATGGAAGAGCGTTTGTACGATTTGATTTTCATCTGCCGCCCGGACACGCCGGAAGCGGAAGGGGACAAAATTCTCGCCGCGCTCGAGCATTCCGCCGTGGAAAAAGGCGGCAAGGTGGAGAAAGTGGAAAAGTGGGGCGCGCGCCGGCTTGCCTACCGCGTGCACAAGCACCGCGAGGGCCAGTATTTTTTCATGCAGCTCCGCGGCACGCAGGGCGAAATGATCAAGGAATTGGAACGCCGGCTGAAAGTAGCGGATCCGGTAATCAAGTACCTCACCATCCGCCTGGACGAAGAAATCAAGCGCCAGAAAAAGCTGGTTCACCGTCGTGAACGCCGTGCCGCGCGGCGCCCGCGCAAATCTGCTCCACCGGCGGCGCCGCCAGCCGGTGAAAATATCGCTGCGAATTAATCGAAAGGAAGAACGATGGCCAACGAATCACCCAGACCGCAATCCGGACCTCCGCAACGCGAAGGTGGCGGGCCGCCCCGGCGCGGCAAGCGGCAGTACTTTCGCAAGAAGAAGGTCTGCCGTTTTTGCACCGAGAAAGTGGACTACATTGACTATAAGAAAGCGGACGTGCTGCAGAGCTTCGTGCAAGAGCGTGGCAAGATTCTTCCGCGCCGCATGACCGGCACCTGCTCGCGCCATCAGCGCTGGCTCACGGTGGCCATCAAGCGCGCTCGCAATATCGCGCTGTTGCCCTTCGCCTCGGAGCTTTAGTCCGCCCGTCTTATGTTGTCATCCTGAGCCCCGAAGCTTCGGGGCGAAGGATCACTCTTTAGACGCATGACCGGCTCTTATTCGCAACGAATGAGGAAATGACCATGCAGATTATTTTGCAGGAAGACGTCGAAAAACTCGGCACCCGCGGGCAGGTCGTGGAGGTAGCCGAAGGCTACGCGCGCAATTATCTACTGCCGCGCAAGCTCGCTCTTCAGGCCACGGAAGGAAATCTGAAGCGACTCAGCCAGATTCGCGGCCATCTGGACAAGCGCACCGCCGGCGAAAAGGACATTGCGCAGCAGCTCGCTTCCGCGCTCGCCACCGCCACGGTCACTTTGACGCGCAAGGCCGGCGAGACCAATCAGCTCTTTGGTTCGGTGACCTCTGCCGACATCGCCGAAGTGCTGGCTGCGCAGGGCCACTCCGTGGACAAGCGCAGCATTCATCTCGAAGAGCCCATCAAAGTCATCGGTGAATACGACGTGCCGGTCAAGCTGGCCCACGGCGTCACCGGCAGCGTCAAGGTCATCGTCAATCGCGAAGAATAATCCGCCGCCATATTGATTTTAAGTCCATGTAGCGCCGGGTTCAGTCTTGGGCAACCCGGCAGATGCCCGATCGTGTGCCGGGCTGCCAATTGCGCACCCCGGCGCTGCAAATGCACGCTGTTTTCATTTTCTTTGCACAATGAATCCTCAGTTTTTGCACCGCGAGAAATCCACACTGATTCACAATTGACGCCCCGCTCCCGCGCGTCAACAATTCCGTTTCTTTCGCGACGCAGCTCCGTCGCAGCTTGAAAAAAGAGATTGCGTCTGCGAGAATACATGGCGAAAATAAGGCGAATACACCCATGACTTCCGAAGCGACTCTTGAGCGGCCTCTCCCGCACAACCTCGATGCCGAACGCAGCATTCTCGGCGCCATCCTTCTCGATAGTCACGCCCTAGATCTGGCCAGCGAGAAACTCCGCCCCGAGGAATTTTTTCTGGACCAGCATCGCCGCATCTACGAGCGCATGCTGGATCTGCAGGAGCGCCGCGAAGCCATTGACACGCTGACGGTGATGGACGAACTCAATCGTCACGGCGAACTCGAAGCCATAGGCGGTGCGGGGTATCTCGGTTCGCTGGTGGACGGCGTCCCGCGCATTTCCAACGTCGAGCACTACGCGCGCATCGTCCGCGAAAAAGCCTTGCTGCGCAGTCTGGTGCACACCGCCCACTCCATTCAGCAGAAAGCGTTCGAGGCAGAGGAAGGCGCTGACGACATTCTGGACGGCGCTGAGTCGCTGATCTTTCAGCTTGCCGAGGAGCGCGTTCGCGCCGGCTTCGTAGGCGTGAAAGATGTGGTCAAGGAAAGTTTCGAGCGCCTGCACCGCATTCTGACGGAAGGCAGAAAAATCACCGGCCTTTCCACCGGCTACCAACAGTTGGATACGCTGACCTCGGGTTTGCAGGATTCGGAATTGATCATTCTCGCCGCGCGGCCCTCCATGGGCAAGACGTCGCTGGCCCTGAACATTGCCGAAAACGTCGCCGTGCGCGCCGAAGAGCCGCGCGCCGTGGCCATCTTCAGCCTGGAAATGTCCCGCGAGTCCTTGCTACTGCGCCTGCTTTCCTCTCACGCCAAGATTGACGCGCACAAATTCCGCACCGGCCGCCTGGGTCACGCGGACTGGAACAAAATGACGGTGTCCCTCGGGCAACTGGGCGAGTCGCCCGTATGGATTGATGACTCCGGCTCGTCCACGGTCGTCGAAATCGGCGCCAAATCGCGCCGCCTGAAACGCGACAAGGGACTGTCGCTCATCATCGTGGACTATTTGCAGCTCATCTCCGGCCGCGGGCGTTTCTCCAATCGCGTCGAAGAAGTTTCCAGCATCTCGCGCGGCCTGAAGGCGCTGGCCAAAGAGCTCAAGGTTCCCGTGCTCGTGCTCAGCCAGTTGACCCGCGCACCGGAGCGCGAGGAACGCAAGCCGCAGCTCGCTGATCTGCGTGAATCCGGCGCCATCGAGCAGGACGCCGACGTGGTCATGTTTATCCACCGCCCGAATTTCTACAAATCGGACATTTCCGACGACGAGCGGCGCCGCGCCGAGATCCTCATCGCCAAACAGCGCAACGGCCCCACCGACCGGCTCAATTTTGTTTTCTTCGAAAGCCACACGCGGTTTGAAGAAGCCGCCCCCGACACCTGGGGCACGCCCTCCGAGTAGAAATTGAGTGATTGGTGATTTGTGATTGGTGATTGAGGAACCCGAAGTACCTCGCCGTTTGCGCTGGCCGACTTTTCCATCCGACGAATGGGACGGTCTCAAGACCGGCCCCTAAAATGCTCGAGTTCCCGCACCCAGTCCGCCCGATAGTCCGCAATCGCTCAATCACAAATCGAGACCTGTCTCTTCGCAGCAACACCCGTGTCTTCCCGCCCGCGCTGTGTCGCAATTGCACGAAACGCATCTCTCCCGCTATACTTGAGTTGTCAATCGTTTATCGGTCGGTTGACGCGCCTCTCAGCCAGCCGCGTTTGCGGCCTTCGGCGTGCTCCTCCCGCGGTGACATATTGACGAAGCGGAACGCTGCCATGCCGTGCGTATTTTCGCGGACAGCGTTTTCGATTAGGCTGGAATCAAACTACTGTGAGCACTCGCGTTCATTTTAACGGGCGTCCCGTCTGGGCGGAGATTTCGCTTGGCGCCATCGCCAAAAATTTTCGCGCCATCCGGCGTCACGTCGGCCGCAAACGCAAAATTCTGGCCATCGTCAAGGCCAATGCCTACGGCCACGGCGCGGTGCCCGTCGCCAAAGCGCTCGCCAAAGCCGGCGCCGATTGGTTCGGAGTCACCTGCGTGGAAGAAGGCGCCGAGCTGCGCGACTCCGGCATTCGCGAACCGATTCTGATTCTCTCCGGCTTCTGGCCCGGCGAAGAGCGCCGCTTGATCGAGAATCGACTCACACCTGCCATCACGCAGATCGAGCAGCTTCGCTATCTCGAACGCGCCGCCGCTTCCCTGGCGCGCTCGCGCAAACTTCGCGGACCCTATCGTGTCCATCTGAAGGTTGACACGGGCATGAATCGCCTCGGCGTCTCGCCGGCGGAGATGAGTTCGGTTGCCGAGGCGCTCGCCGATTCTCCGCATGTTTGCCTCGATGGCGCCTTCACGCATTTTTCTTCCGCTGAAGATTTCACTTCGGAGCTGACCGAGCACCAGCACTCTCTCTTCTATTCCGCCGTCGAGCGGCTCCGCGCCGAACGGGTCACGCCCGGCACCCTGCATCTGGCCAACAGCGCTGGGGTGGCTGCGCGCCCCGAAAGTTGGGCGGACATGGTGCGGCCCGGCGCCATCCTCTACGGCTACCACCAGTTTTTCGATCCACCGGAGAAAAAATTCGAGGCCGAGCAAAAAATCACTCTCCAGCCCGCGTTCAGCTTGCGCGCGCGCATTATTTCCATCCGCGACGTTCCCGCCGGCCAGGGCGTGGGCTATAACGCGCGCTTCGTCACCGAGCGTCCATCGCGCATCGCGGTAATCGCCGCGGGGTACGCGGACGGCATCGTCCGCGCGCTCACCAACCGCGGGCGCGTTCTCGTGCGCGGCGCCTGCGTTCCCATCATCGGGATCGTTTCCATGGATTTGACCATGGTGGACGTCACCGGGCTTCCTGACGTGCGCGTGGGCGACATCGCCACCATCTACGGCTCTTCCGGCCCGGGCGGCCCAACCATCTGGGCTTCGGACGTAGCGCGTCTGCTCGGCAGCGTGACCTCTGACCTGCTTTGTTCGGTCGGCGCTCGCGTTCCTCGGTTCTATCTCTCCTGAAGAAACTTTTGCTGGAAAATTCCCCTTGCTTGGCCAGAGTGCTATACTCTGGGCTCTCATAAGGGAGTTGCAGTTATTCATACAATTTCATTCCGGGCGCTCCGCTCATAAATTCCTAAGCCCGGCTTGCTCGAGACGATTTTTTTAGATGTGCCGATTCTTACTTCTCATACGAGGTCACCATGGCTCGCATTCATCCCCGGCCTTCTTCCGCAAGTACCGGACGAACCGAACCGCTCGCTCTCAAACCCGCCGACCTATCCCGCTTGTCGGAATCCAGCATTGGCGGACTGGCGGACATGCTCGTTGTCCGCATCATCTTTATCGCCGTCTGCGCCGCGGTTGCCGGCTATTTTCATCCGTTTGCGCTCTCGCTGCGCCTGGCCGTACTGGTCGGCGTGCTGTTCGCGCTGGCCGTCATCCTGTTTGAGATACGTCTGCGCCGCGCCAGCCTGAAGCGTCTGCTGGGCGCAGCCTGCGGCTCTATCCTCGGGATTTTCGGCGCCTACCTGATGACCCTGGTCCTGGCGCGCACCGGGATGCACGAAGACTCGCGCGACTTCTTGAGTATCGCCATCCTTCTGGTGATGACTTATGTCGGCCTCATCATCGGCGCCAACAAGGGCGACATGCTCAACCTCCAGGCGCTGGGCGGCCTCTTCGGCGCCGAGCGCACCGGCCGCCGCCAGATGAAAGTCTTCGACACCAGCGTGATTATTGACGGGCGCGTGGCGGACATCTGCGAAGCGCATTTTCTGGATGGCTCTCTGCTCATCCCACAATTCGTGCTGCGTGAACTCCAGCTCGTCGCCGACTCCGCCGACGCGCTCAAGCGCCAGCGCGGGCGTCGCGGGTTGGAAGTCCTGCAGCGCATCCAGAAGATGGCGCACCTTCAGGTGGAAATCGCCGAAGACGATTTCCCCAACATCCCCGAAGTGGACATGAAATTGATCGAGCTGGCCAAGCGCTACGACGCCAAAATCATCACCAACGATTTCAATCTCAACAAGGTTGCTACGTTGCAGGGCATCGACGTCCTCAACGTGAACCAGCTTGCCAACGCGCTAAAGCCCGTGGTGCTTCCGGGCGAAGCCATGCGCGTCTTCATCCTTCGCGAAGGCAAGGAATACAACCAGGGTGTCGCCTACCTCGATGACGGCACGATGGTGGTCGTGGATGGCGCGCGCCGGATGATTAACCGGAACGTGGACATCACCGTCACGTCCGTGCACCAAACCACCGCGGGTAAAATGATTTTCGGGCGCTTCGACGAACGCGCCGAGCAGCACGCGCGCCAGGCCGCCGCGCCCGCCGGGGAAGCGCGCGCGGCCGTCGAGTCGCCATCCGGCGGCGATCGCCCGGCCCGTCCGTCGCAGCCCGACCCATTCCGAGAATAATTACCTGTCGCGCGCAAGTACCTGGTCGGCTCGATGTCATCCTGAGCGAAGCGAAGGATCTCTCCAGTGGCAAGGCGGCGCTGAAGCGCCGTACTCCATGGTTTCTCGTTTTTATCCTTCACTGCTTGGAGTAAACTGCTTCCCCCTGCGGCAGTCCGCTGCAGGTAGACGAACCACCGTATGAGCCGCATTGCCGCCATCCTTCCAGCTGCTGGACTCGGCACGCGCATGGGCGCCGACACGCCCAAGCAGTTCCTCGACCTGGACGGCGTGCCGCTGGTGATATTCACACTGCGCCGATTGGCGGCCTGTTCCTCGATCAGCGAGTTCCTGATCGCTACGCGCTCCGAAGAAGTGCCTGGGCTCGCTGAACGCGTTGCGCTGGAAAAAATTGACCGGCCGGTGCACGTGGTGCGCGGCGGCGGCAACCGGCAGGAATCGGTCGCCCACGCGCTCGCGGAAGTGGATCCCGCCACGGAAATTGTGGTCGTGCACGATGCCGTGCGCCCGTTCGTTACGCGCGAGCAGGTGGACCGCGTCATTAACGAAGCGCGCGCGCGCGGCGCGGCCATTCTTGGAATCCCGGCGATTGATACGGTGAAAGAAGTAAAGCGCGCGAGCCTGCCCCAGGATGTCGCGCTGATTACCGCGACCATCCCGCGCGAGCGCATCGTCCTGGCGCAAACTCCGCAGGCCTTTGCCTACGCGCTTTTGAGAGAAGCCTTCGCGAAAGCCGACGAAGACGGATCCGTCGGCTCCGACGAAGCTTCGCTGGTCGAGCGGCTGGGCCACGCCGTGCACGTCGTGCTTGGTTCTGAGCGCAACATTAAAATCACGCGCCCCGCGGACATGGAACTGGCGCGCTTCTATCTCGCGCAGGAGCGCGCCGGCAAATGAACGTGTTTCCCGATGGTCGTTTTTCGATTTTCGATTTTTGTGGTTTCCGATCATGACACGCAGCGGCATTGCTTACGACATTCACCGCTTGGCCTCCGGCCGGCGCCTCATCATCGGAGGCGTCGAAGTTCCGTTCGAAAAAGGATCTGTCGGCCATTCTGACGGCGACGTGCTGAGCCACGCGATTTGCGATGCGCTTCTCGGCGCCGCGGGGCTCGGCGACATCGGCACGCATTTTCCGGACACCGATGCCAAGTGGAAAGACGCCGCGAGCCTCGCGTTCCTCGAGCACGTGCGCAAACTGATTCGTAAAGCGCACTTCCGCATCGGCCACATTGATGCGGTGGTAGTCATCGAGAAACCCAAACTCAGCCCGCATTTTGCGGCCATGCGCAAAGCGCTTGCCGCGGCGCTCGAAATCGACGAGCGGCAAATTAATTTGAAGGCCAAAACGAACGAAGGTCTGGACGCCATCGGCCGCGGCGAAGCCATCGCCGCCCACGCCATCGCCACGTTGGAAGGTTAGGTGCTACCGGCGCGGAGTCCGCGAAGCCGGATCGAGCGTCCAACGGGGAGCGAGTCGAGACGAACTGGACACAGAGATGGATCGCCTCATCGGTATTCACGCCGTCCGCGAAGCGCTTGTCGCCGGACGTCCGCTCGAGCGCATCGTCATCGCCCGCGGGCGTCATGGTAGCCGCCTCGACGAGCTCGCCGCTCTCGCCCGCCAGCACGGAGTGTCTGTTCGTTTTGAGGATCGCGCGCAGGTCGATCGTCTCGCAGGAACTTCGGAGCATCAGGGCGTCGTTGCCTTGACGGCCGCCAAGCAGGCCGCCGGACTGGAAGATTTAATCGCCCGCGGCGCGGCGCGCAAAGACGTTAAGGGTTTTCTTGTGCTGCTGGACGGCGTGGAAGACCCGCACAATCTCGGCGCCGTCGTCCGCACGGCTCTGGCCGCGGGCGCCGACGGCGTGGTTATCCCCGAACGCCGCGCAGCAGGCCTAACGGAAACCGTGGCGCGCGTTTCTGCCGGTGCGCTGGAACATCTTTCGGTCGCGCGCGTCAAAAACCTGGCTCGCGCAATGGAAGAGGTGAAGAAAGCGGGCTACTGGCTCGTCGGATTGGACGAGCGCGCGGAAAAGCGTTACACGGAAGTGGCTTTGACCGGCCCGGTGGGCATCGTGCTGGGTAGCGAAGGCGAAGGTCTGCACGAACTCACGCGCAAGCGCTGCGATTTTCTCGTTTCCATTCCCACTGCCGGCCCGGTTCGCTCGCTGAATGTCTCCGTCGCCGCCGGCATCGTCCTTTTCGAAGTCATCCGCCAACGAGCGACGACTTCCGGCTCACTACACCCTAAACCCTAAACCCAACACCCTTTTTACTTATCGTATTGAATTAAGGAAAAAACATCGAGCCCCGGCAGCTTCGACCTGCCGTTCAGAAAATTCAATTCCACCGCAAAGCACGCGCCCACCACTTCGCCTTTCAGCTTGCGCACCAGCTCGACAGTGGCCGCGGCGGTGCCGCCGGTGGCCAGCAGGTCGTCGCAGACCAGCACCTTCTGTTCGGGCTGCACGGCGTCTTGGTGAATTTCCAGCGTGTCCGTGCCGTATTCAAGCGCGTAGGTGACACTCGCCGTTTTCCACGGAAGTTTTTTGGGCTTGCGCACAGGCACGAACCCCGCGCCGAGCTCCACAGCGAGAGCCGGCGCGAAAATAAATCCGCGCGCCTCGACTCCGGCCACCACGTCCACATTTTTCTTGATGTAGTGCTCGCGCAGCCGCCCGATCAGCGTGGCAAAGCCTTGCTTGTCCTTCAGCAGAGTGGTCAGGTCATAGAATAAAATTCCCGGCTTGGGCCAATCCGGCACTTCGCGGATCAGTTTCTTCAAATCGTCCATTCGCGTCTCTCCTGTTTTATTTATTTAACTGAGTGGCCGGATTACCAATCGTGTTCGATCCCGAAGCCGCCGGCGTATTGCGCTCTGACCGGCTCGTCTTCGTCGCTAACGCCGCTGACCTCGGCGGCGCGCGGCCCGCGGGCCAGCTCCGCGCGCAGGCTGCGCAACTGCTCGGCCGTGCCGATGGCGTACACTTCCACGCGGCCGTCGTGCAGGTTTTTCACGTAGCCGGCCACGCCCAGCCGGTCGGCCACGCGCTGCGCAAAGAACCGGTAGCCTACGCCCTGTACCAGCCCGGACACAACAAATCGTTTTGCCAGCCGGTTTTCCGCCACAGTCCGCCCACCGCGACGACTCTGCCGCCGGCTCTTTGCCCGCGCTGCGCCGACGCACGCGCGATTTTACCAGAGGACGTCAGCGCTTCGGGCCTGTATGTCTCTGCCGGGCTTTCGCTTTTTCACAGAC
>DASYRO010000529.1:0-3894 GCA_036004385.1 Candidatus Acidiferrales bacterium | reverse complement strand
TTCCAGCGGAAACGAAACCAGCACGAGCAACAGGCAGCGGTACGGCGAGCGCAGCGCCCAGAAGAGCAGCGCGATGGCCGGAATGAGCGCGAGCCACACTGCGCGGCCGGTCAACAGCGCCGCAGCGACCAGGGCGCCGGCGCAGAGCACCGCGGCAAGCACCGCGAACTGCTTGGCAGGCGTCACGTTCCCTCCCGCAACCACGGCCTGTCGCGGAGGCTGCGTACGATTTCCGCGGCCAGCGCGCGCACTTCGTCCACGCGCAGCAGCACGCAGAAAAACAAGAACAGCGCGACAGCGATAAGCGCTGCGGCTAGCTCCAGGCTTCCGCGAAAGAATGATGCAAACCCGGCGGCGTCCATCCATCGCAGAAGCGCGCGACCCACGATCAGTGCGGCGATGGCTGCGGCTGCGCTGCGCGCCGCGAAACTCGCGAGCGGCCGCCACCAGCCGCGCCCCAGCGAGCGCGCCGCATACCAGCCCAGCAGGAGCGACAGCGCCGTGAAGTTAACGGCGTGCGTGGCGGCGATGCCCGCTGCGCCCCATGCGCGCACCGCCGGCCAGCCAAATGCCAGTGCGATCAGCAATCCGGCAATGCCGGCGGCCACGCGTCCGGCGGGCTGGCGCAACGCGTAAAGCGCGTAGAACAAAATGAGCGTGGCGGCGGCGCCGGGCAGCCCGGCGACATAAATGCGCAGGATGGACGCGGTCCCCGCCGTGTGGACAGTGGTGAAGCTGCCGCGTTCATAAATGAGCGCGATCACGGCGGGCGCCGCGAGAGTCAGAAACAGCATGGCCGGCAGAAGCGCGAGCCACGCGCCCTTCAGCGCAAGGTGCAGCGCGCCGAGAAATTTCTGCGTGTCGCCTGCGGCGCCGGCCGCGGCCAGGCGCGGAAAAATCATCGTGGTGATGGGCACGACCAGGACGAGGTAGGCCAGCCAGTCCAATTTGAACGCGTAGTTGAGCAGCGCGATCCCTCCCGCGGGCAACCACGAGGAGAGAAAGCGCTCCACCAGCGGAATGAAATTGAACAGCGCGATGCCGGCGGCTAGCGGCGCGGCAAGGGCGAAAAATTCTCCGCGCGTGGCGGCAGGATTTTCTTCAGTTAGCGCGCCGCGGCCGCCGGGAAGAAAAAACCATTGCAGAAGGAGCAGCGCTGCGCCCGCGGTCATGCCCGCGGCGGCGCTATATACGCCGATGCGTCCAGCGAACAGAAGTATGGAGACGAGCGCGAGCGCGTTGCCCGCCACCGCAAAGCCGGCGGCGCATAGGAAGCGGCGATGGTAATTGAGCAGCGCGGCGAAAATACTTCCGGCGACGCCGCAGGCCACGCCGGGAAGCAGAATGGCCAACGCTCGCGCAGCGATTACTTTTTCCTGCGCGCCGAGTCCCGGCGCCAGCACGCGCACCAGCGGACCGGAAAATAAAATGGCCGCTATGACCAGCAGCGTGCTCCAGACCAGAATCGTGCCGACCACGCGCTTCAATCGGCTCCACGCGGCGGCTTCGCCGGCGGCCAGGCACCAGCTGGCAAACAGCGGCAGCAGGCTTGCACCCAGCAGTTCGTCAAACACGCGCTGCGCAGCGGATGGAAGCGTTTGCGCGACGAGATACGCGTCCATCGGGCCGCTGGCGCCGAACTGCGCAGCCAGCACCATTTCGCGGACGAAGCCCACGCCTTTGGAGAAAACTCCCAGAAGCACAAGAATGGCGAAGCTGGCCGTGGCTTGCGCGCTGACGCGGCCGGCGCGCGGACGAGGCTGTTGCAATACCGCGGTGGTTGCGTTGGAGACGGAATTCATCGGAATCGCCGGAGGGTCGCTACCGGCGCTGGTTCCTCTGCAATTTGATTGGCAGTAGCGATGCAGAGTAGCTGCGCGAATACGAGGCCGCAAAAGCGGCGCGCAATGACACTAACTCTCGCGGAATCATGCGCATGAAAAGTGGGAACCATGAGGGCGCCGCGGCACACGCCCAGCCTGCTCGGGCGCTGCGTTTCCCGAAACGGAACGACACGGCCGCTTTTGAGTTTTCCGCATCGCGCGCAGCCAAACACGAGCTCGCCGTCACACAGGTTTTCCTTTTCGCGTTAATTACGGCCACCTCCGTGGCGGTGATTTTTTTCGGCGGTACGGAGACAATTTCCTGGGCCGTGGTGCAGATAATTTTGCTGGCCGTAGGCGTTGCGCTGCTCCTCGCAGAGCTCCGTCAGCCGGTTCCCTGGCGCGAGTGGATTGTGCCTGCGGCGCTGCTGGTGTGGATTGCGGTGCAGTGGCGCGCGCCGTTTGCAGCCGTGGCCAGTTACGACCGTTGGGAAACCGGCGAACTGTTTGTGCGGCTCCTTGTGTACGGCAGCGCATTCGCCGCGGCGCGGCGCGTGGCGCGCGACGACCGCGCATCACAGCGCCTGATTTTTGCGCTGCTGGCGCTGGGCCTGGCCGAAGCCGCGTACGGGCTGGCGCAGTCTCTGGCCGGGTGGCAGAAAATTCTGTGGTACGAGCGCGTGTACTACCGCGAAAGCGCCACGGGTACCTTCGTCAACCACAATCACTTCGCAGGATTTCTGGAGATGGTGATTCCCTTCGCCGTGGCGCGCGCAATGGCTGCCACGCGCACTCGCGCCGGAGAACGCGTGGCAGGAAAAGCGGCGCTGCACTTGTTTGCCGCCGCGGTGCTCATCCTGGCGGTGATTTTTTCCCAGTCGCGCATGGGCTTGATTGCGTGCGTGGTTTCGCTGGTAACCTTGGCGGTGGTGTTGCGCCTGGGCAGTAGGCGTTTCGCGCCGAGCGCAACATTTGGCGTCGGAATCATCCTGCTATTGCTGATCGCGTCCGCCGCGTTGATGTTGTGGACCGGGCCGGAGCCGGTGTTCGAGCGTTTCGCGCAGCTCCCCGCGCAGCAAGCACCCGGCGCGGCGGGCGGACGTCCGGCAGTGTGGGCGGATACGCTGCGGCTGATTGGTGAACGGCCGCTGGCGGGCGTCGGGCTGGGCGCATTCGCCGCGGCGTACACAAAAGTCCAGACCGTGGAGGTGAATGCGCGAGTGGACTTCGCGCACAACGACTACCTGCAAACCGCCGCGGAGCTGGGTTTGCCCGCGGCGCTGCTTTTCTGGGCCATGATTCTTGCGCTGGCGGCGCGGACGGCGCGCGCATCGTGGACCAGCGCATCCCTCGCGCGCCGCATCATTGCGTTGGGAGCGACTGGCGCACTGGCCGCCCTGCTGCTGCACAGCCTGACGGATTTCAATTTGTATATTCCGGCGAACGGGCTGGTGTTCGCGGTCGTGCTGGGCCTGGGAAGCGGCAATGCAACCGACGTGTAGCGGCGCAGCGCGCAGCGCCCTTACGGAATCGGAACCAGAGACACATTGTCGAACCACAGCGTGCCGCGGAATTCGTGCAGAAATTTTTCGCTGGGCGGGCGCAGCACGCGCACGGCGAGAAGCGACGTCGCGGGGCCGGTAGTGAATTCGACAGAATACGCCGACCAACTGGCCGAGCCGAGGAGTTCGGGCAGGGTAACCAGCAACTCCGCGGGGTCGAAGTGATCGCGCAGCTCGATGCGCAGGCCGCGATCGGTCGTAATGCCTTCCGCGCGCAGATATGCCACAAAGCGAAAGCGCGTGCCGGGGCGCACGGGCACGAATTGCACGACGTGCACGTAGGAAATATTTCCGCACCCGGTGAAGCGGATTTCCAGCGAGCGGCCGCCGCTATAAAAAACGCTGCTCACCGTGCGCGCCGTGACGCCGGCCGTCTCCATCACGCGCCAGTCCAGGCCGCCCTGCAG
Organism: Candidatus Acidiferrales bacterium; assembly: GCA_036004385.1. Lineage (GTDB taxonomy): Bacteria > Acidobacteriota > Terriglobia > Acidiferrales > UBA7541 > JACQDE01. The sequence continues at coordinate 102 of DASYRO010000529.1, read as the reverse complement.
CGGCTCGGTTTCGAAATCGCCGTTGACGATGAGGTTGGCGCCCGGGCCGCGCCGTGGAATTTGATCCGGATGTTTCGCGGCGAGCGCGGTCCATGCAGCGTC
>DASYRO010000528.1:0-5697 GCA_036004385.1 Candidatus Acidiferrales bacterium | reverse complement strand
TGCTCCAGTAGCCGGACAGCCAGCCGGTAGTCCAGCCAAGCTCAATCTCGTCGCCGCGCATCTCGTGCGCGGCGAGGCCGAGCGCGGCGAAAAACTATTTCTTCGCAATTGCGCGGGTTGCCACGGCATCGCCGGACACGGCGGGGTCGCGCCGGAACTCGACAACCCAACCTTCCAGCAGGCCGCCACCGACGACTTCATTGTCACCACGATCCGCAACGGGCGGCGCAACACCGCCATGCCGTCGTTCCAGCCAAGCGCGAGAAGCGCCGCAGGCGCGCCAATCACCGGCTTGACGAACGCCGAGCTCGCCGACGTCCTGGCCTTTGTGCGCAGCCTCGGTCATCGCTCGGCGAAGCCTGTGATGAGCCAGGCGCACCCAGCGAAAACTTTCAGGGGGACGCGATGAGCGAAAAGAATAATCGCAGAGCTGGCCAGCGGTTCTCGCGGCGTCACTTTATTCGCGCAGCGGCTGCTGGCGCGGCGGCGCTCGCCCTTCCGGGCTGCAGCCGCCACGAAAAACCGATTCTGAGCGCGCTCACCGGTGATTTTGATCCGTTGCGCAGTTATCCCTACCGCTCGTGGGAAGACTTCTACCGGAAAATCTGGACGTGGGACAAAGTAGTACGCTCGACGCATTCCGCCAATTGCACGGGCTCCTGTTCCTGGAAGGTGTACGTGAAAAACGGCGTAATGGTGCGTGAAGAGCAGGCGGCGGATTATCCGCGCATCAGCAAGGATCTCCCTGACTACAATCCGCGTGGCTGCCAAAAGGGCGGTTGCTTTGTCGAGTACGTCTATAGCCCGCAACGGCTGAAATATCCGCTGATCCGCAACGGCGCGCGCGGCGAAGGCAAGTGGCGGCGCGCAAGCTGGGACGAAGCGCTGACGCTCATCGCCGAAAAGCTCCTCGACAACGTGTACAACTACGGTCCGGACACCAACACGTTTTTCAGCGTGATTCCCGCGATGAGCCCGGTCAGCTTTGCCGGAGGTTCGCGCCTGGCGCATTACCTGGGCGGCGTCTTCCTTTCGTTTTATGACTGGTATTGCGACCTGCCTCCGGGCGAACCGCTCACATGGGGCGTGCAGACCGAAGCGTGCGAGTGCGCCGACTGGTTCAACTCAAAATATATCGTTCTGTGGGGCTCCAATATTTCGCAAACGCGCATCCCCGATGCGCACTTCGCCTTTGAAGCGCGCTACAACGGCGCAAAAATTGTGGCCATTTCCCCGGACTTCAATTCGAGCTGCATTCATGCCGACCTTTACTGGAAGATTAATCCCGGCACGGACGCGTCGCTGGCCCTCGGCGTCGCCAAAATCTTGGTGGACAAAAACCTGATTGACGCGCCCTACATGAAAGAGCAAACCGATCTGCCTCTGCTGGTCGTGAAGAACACCGGCCGTTTCCTCCGCGAATCGGACGTGAAGGCCGGCGGCAAGGAAGACATTTTCTACTTCTGGGATGCGAAGCAGCAGAAGGCCGTGGCCGCGCCAGGCTGTATGGGCTCATCCGAGAAAACAATTGCGATGAAGGGTGCCGAACCCACGCTGACCGGAAATTTTTCCGTGCGACTCGCCAGCGGACAGAACGCGGAAGTCACGACGGCGTTTGAGCTGCTCAAGAAAACCCTGGCGGATTATCCGCTCGAAAAAGTGGCGCACACCACGGGCCTGCCGGCGCATGAAATCGAAAAATTCGCGCAGGAGCTGGGCACGCGCAAACCGGCCATGATTATTCACGGCGCGGGCACGAATCATTGGTTCCACAACGATCTGGCCAACCGGGCCATGATCCTGCTCGTCGCGCTCACCGGCAACGTCGGCAAGAATGGCGGCGGGTTCAATCACTACGTTGGGCAAGAACGCGTCTGGCCGGAACATGGATTCGTTCAACTCGCGTTTCCCGAAGGCCGCAAGAAGCAGCGGTTCCAGAACACGACTCTGTGGAGTTATTTCCACTCCGCGAGCAAAGACCCGCACCTGCACAACGGCAAGCCCATCGAGTGGTACATCCAGGAATCGGTGAAGAACGGCTGGATGCCGCTGTGGCCCGCGCAGCCTGCCAACGGCCCCAGGCGCAAGCCGCGCGCGCTGATGGTCTGGCGCGCAAATTATTTGAACCAAGCCAAGGGCAATGAAGTCATCGAGCATTCTCTGTGGAAGGACCTCGATTTTATCGTGGACATCAACTACCGCATGGACACCACGGCGCTCTACTCTGATGTCGTCCTGCCCGCCGCCAGTTACTACGAAAAAGTGGACCTGAATTCGACCGATTGCCACAGTTATATGCACACGTTCGGGAAGGCGCTGGAGCCGCTCTTCGAAAGCAAAACGGACTGGGACATTTTTCACGCACTGGCGCAGAAAATTTCCGACGTAGCGGCTAAGAAAGGCTTGAAGCCTTTCCGCGATGAGAAGCTGGAGTGGACGCGCGATTTCAGGCAAATGGCCGACAACTGGACCGGCAAAGGCGCCATCGTCACCGACGAGCAGGCCGTGAATTTCATCCTCGCCAACTCCAAAGAGACGCAGGGCATGACCTATCAGAATCTGCAAGCCCATCCGAAACGTTTTGTCGCCACGGACGAAGAAATCTGGAACAGCGACGTGGAAGAAGGCGTGGCCTACACGCCGTTCAAGCATCAGGTGGAAAAGAAAAAGCCGTGGCGCACGCTCACCGGCCGCCAGCAGTTCTACATCGACCATCCGTGGTTCCTTGAATTCGGCGAACAGTTGCCGGTGTACAAGGAACCGCTGGAAGAAAAATTCCCGCTGTACTGGAACACGCCGCACGGCCGCTGGTCCATTCACTCCACCTGGCGCGACCACCGCGCCATGCTTCGCCTGCAGCGCGGCATGCCCATCGTCTATATGCATCCGGACGACGCTCGCAAGCGCGGCCTGCGCGACAACGACTGGGTGCGCATCTTCAACAACATCGGCGAATGCGTCTGCCGCCTGCAAATCTTACCGGGCGAAAAGACTGGACGCGTGACCATGTATCACGGCTGGGAAAAATATCTTGGATTCCAGCAGGGCGGATGGCAATCGCTCACCTATATCAAGATCAAGCCCACGCAGCTCATCGGCAAGTACGGCCACGTGAACTTCAAGCTGAACTACTGGGGCCCCACTGGCAACAACCGCGACGTCAAAGTGGAAGTCGAAAAATATCGCGGAAAAGTTGCCGCCGGGTCGAAAGCATAGGGGACAGCGATGTCACGACACCAATATGCGATGGTCATGGACCTGAACAAATGCCTCGGCTGCCAGACGTGCACCATCGCCTGCAAGAAATTGTGGACCGACCGCGACGGCACCGAATACATGTACTGGAACAATGTCGAGACGCGCCCGGGCATGGGCTATCCGCGCCAGTGGGACGCCATCGGCGGCGGCTGGAAGGACGGCCAATTGCAGCCCAGCCCTCTTCCTTCCGTGGACGATTACGGCGCGCCCTGGGAATACGATTACGAGCAGCGCTTGTTCGAAGGAAAAATGAAACCGGTGATGCCTTCGCCGGATCCGGTATCCGGGCCGAATTGGGACGAAGATGTCGGCGCGCTGAATGGCGACGACAATTTTTATTTCTACCTGCCGCGTATCTGCAATCACTGTACGAATCCCGCGTGCCTCGCAGCCTGTCCGCGACAGGCGATTTATAAGCGCGAAGAAGACGGCATCGTCGTGCTCGACCAGGAGCGCTGCCAGGGCTACCGCTATTGCATCGCCGCGTGCCCTTACAAAAAAATCTACTTCAACGAAATCACGGGGAAGTCCGAAAAATGTATCTTCTGCTACCCGCGGCTGGAAAAAGGTGAAGTCAACGCCTGCGCTGCGCAGTGCCCGGGCCGCCTGCGCTTCGTCGGCCTGCTGGACGACCCAAACTCCGCCGTGCATCAAATCGTGATTGTGCACAAGGCCGCGCTGCCGCTGTTTCCCGAAAAGGGCACGCAGCCCAATGTCTTTTACGTGCCGCCGTTCAATCCGCCGAAGCGCACGAACTACGGCGAGAGCATCCTGAAAGATCCGCGCCTGCCGCTTGATTACTTGATCTACCTCTTCGGGCCGGAAGTGAAAGACCTGATCGTGCGGCTCGAAGCCGAGCTCACTAAGGCGCAGAGCGGAACGCAAAGCGAACTTTTACAGCTCTTAATCGGCCGCGATGCCGAAGCGCGCTACCAGATCCCGGCGCGCGAACAGCTTGTGCAAATCAAATCTTTCGTCGGGTGAAATCATGCACTTAAACAAAATAAGATACGTTCTGGCGTGTGGCGCACTCGCGGCGATGGCCTTGCCTCTCGCCGCGCAGACCAAGCCCCAGGCCTCCATCCGCGCGTCCGGCGGACTCGCGCTGCACGTCAGCGCAACGTCTGCGTCCGCTGATGCCTTGCATGACCCGGCATCGCACGCGTGGGAGCAAATCGCTCCACTGCGCGTCGGCCTCAACCGCACGCCGCCCATGTACGACACCGACCCGCCGTCCACACTCGACATTACGTATGTAGAAGTGCGGCTCGTTCGCGCCGGAGGAAAATTGCTGGCGCAACTCGTTTGGAAGGACGCCACGGAAAATTCCGCCACGCTTGCCCAGGCGCCCGCCGCGCCCCCGGAAACGCGCGTTTACAAGGAACACACCCAGGCCACGGAACGCTTCTTCGACGCCGCGGCGATCATGTTTCCGGCGCAGCCTTCTGCGGCGGGAATTTCTCCTTCCTTGCAGATGGGCGACGCGGGCGATCCGGTGACCATTTATTACTGGAACGCGGCGCGCGGCGCCATGCTCATGGAGGCGCAGGGCCGCGGCACCACTCGCCGCACGGGGCAGACGTTTCCTGCCCGCGGAGAGTTTCGCGCGGGTCAGTGGCGCGTCGTTCTGGAATTGCCGGACCTGCCTGCCGGCAGGCAACTCGCTTTTGCCGTCTGGAACGGCAGTCAATCCGATCGCGACGGCCGAAAATATTTTTCTGTGTGGCACACCCTGGAGTAAGCGATGAATGCAACAGTGGAACTCGAAGCGACGCCCCATAGCGACGGCTGGGAACAGGTTGACCTCTACCGTTTCTTCGCGCACGTCCTCGCATCTCCAACGCGAGAGCGCTACGATTTACTGCACAGCCGCAATTTCGTCGCTTCCTTGTCTGAACTCTGGAAAGAGCTGAAGTGCGACGGAGAATTTCCGGCCGTGGGGCCATTTCGCGGTTATCAAAAATATGAATCCGCCTACATCGCGTTGTTCGATGCCGGAGCTCCCGAGCCTCCCGTCCCGCTGGTGGAATCCGGGCACTACAAATCCGTGCCCGCACAACAAATCGCTCTGGAGAATGTCCTCTTCTATGAAGTGCTGGGCCTGCAAGTGGACACTACGCGCTCATTCCCGGACCACCTGCAGACCCAATTGCAATTTCTCTCCGCCGTGCGCTACGCCGGAGAAAATGCAGCTGATGCCTCGAGCCGTGCGAGCTTGCTGCGTCTCGAAGCGGACTTCCTGCGGCGTCATCTATTGAACTGGCTTCCCACTGCAGAAAAAAAACTGCGCAAGTTGGATCCTCCCTTGTTTCCAGTTTTGCTCTGCCTCCTCGTGGCGTTTCTGCAAAACCGGCGAATGCAGTTGTCGCGATTGAGTTGATCGCATCGAAAACGGGCTTTCTGGCAGGATAGTCGACGATTAGCCGGCGCTTCCTTCAA
>DASYRO010000527.1:0-2860 GCA_036004385.1 Candidatus Acidiferrales bacterium | reverse complement strand
CATCATCTCCTGGATGAAGGATTCCATGGCGTATCGTTTCCGAAATAATTCCGCTGCGCGAACGCGGCGCAGCGAAGAAATGTTAGCACGAGTCGCGCAGGGCAGCGATGCGACGGGCATGAGACCGAAAGCATGAACGGCGTGCGCGTCAGCCTGCGATTGAAGGCCATCCTGCCGGTGGCCGCCGTGTTGCTGGCCGGTCTGGTGGTCTTTGTCTGGGTGTCGCTTTCCTTCGAGGACCCGGAGCGCCGCAGCGTAATCGCGGTCGCGGCGGCGGGAGCGGTAGCCATCTGCGCGGCGCTGCTGGTAGTCATCGCCGTCTTCGTGCAGCGCCCGCTGGTGGAGTTGAGGGGGAAAATCGCGCGGCTCCGCGATGGCGACCTTACCGTTTCCGTGGGCTTTGCGGGTCGCCACGATGAAATCGGCGACCTGGGCCGCAACTTCAACGACATGGTGCGGCAGTTGCGCGAGAGCCGCGAAGAAATTCAGCGCCTGCACCGCACGCAGATGTCCCACGCCGAACATCTGGCCACGCTGGGTGAACTGGCCGCGGGCTTGGCGCACGAAATCCGCAATCCGCTCGCCGGCATCGCCGGCGTCATTGAAATCATCGGACGCGACTTGCCCGAAGGCGGCCCCGGGCGCGAGGTCCTCAAGGAAGTGCAGCAGGAAGTCCTGCACATCAAGCGCATTCTTTCCGACCTGCTCGACTACGCGCGCCCCCGCAAGCCGGATTTCCGCCTCGCGGATTTGAACGACACCGCCGAGCGCGCCGTCAATCTCGCCCGGCAGCAAACTCTTTCGCGGCCGGTGGAGATTGTCCTGGAGAAATCGCCCAACTTGCCGCCGGTGGAGCACGATCCTGCGCAGTTGCAGCAGGTGCTGCTGAACTTGCTCTTGAACGCGCTGCAAGCCATCGAAGGAGCGGGCACGGTGCGCGTGCAAATCGTCTCCCACGATAACCAGGCGCTGGTGAGCGTCGCGGATACCGGCCGCGGCATCGCGGCGGAGCATCTGCCCAATATCTTCCGGCCGTTCTTCACCACCAAAGGGCAGGGCACCGGATTGGGTCTTTCGCTCGCGCGCCGCGTCGTCGAAGAGCACGGGGGGAAAATTGAAGTCACCAGCCAATCCGGACAGGGCACGCAGTTCCTGATCTGGTTGCCGTTTCGCCGGCCCGCGGCGGCTCCCGCCGCGTCGTAGCGATTTCGTAGTAGAGTATTCGCGATGGCCAAAGAACGCATCCTCATCGTGGACGACGAGCGCTTGGTGCGCTGGTCGTTGAAGCAGAAGTGCGAGGAGTGGGGCTACGTGCCGCTGGAAGCCGAAGACGGCGGCACCGCGTTGCGCATGGCTCATAGCGACACTCCCGACCTCGTGTTGCTCGACGTCCGCCTTCCAGACCTGAGCGGGCTCGAAGTCCTCGAAAAGCTGAAGCAGAGCGGAGACGCGCGCGGGGTCATCATGATGACCGCGGATCCGCAACTCGACGACGTGAAGGCGGCCATCAAGATGGGCGCCTACGACTTTGTCGGAAAGCCGCTGGACTTCGACGAGCTGGCGCTCACCCTGCAAAACGCGCTGGAAGCCACGCGCCTGCGCACGGAAGTGGAATCCCTCCGCGGAGAAGTTCGCCGCCGCGCCGGCTACCACGAAGTGATCGGCGTCAGCCGCAAGATAACCGAGCTGATGGGCTTCGTGCGCAAGGTGGCGGCGAGCGAGGCGACCACCATTCTCATTCAGGGCGAAAGCGGCACGGGCAAAGACCTCATCGCCAAAGCCATCCACTACCAGAGTTCGCGGCAAGACAAGCCCTTCGTGGCCATCAACGTCTCCGCCATTCCCGAGACGCTGCTGGAATCGGAACTCTTCGGCCACGAGAAAGGTTCCTTCACGGACGCCAAGGCCATGAAGAAGGGTCTCTTCGAAGTCGCCGACGGTGGCACGCTCTTCCTCGACGAAATTGGCGAACTTTCGCCGTTCCTCCAGGCCAAGCTGCTGCGCGTGCTGGAAGACCAGCTCATCCGTCGCGTGGGCGGCGTGCGCGACATGCAGGTGGACGTGCGCGTGATTGCCGCGTCCAACCGCGACCTGGAGCGCGCCGTGCGCGAGGGCCACTTCCGCCAGGACCTCTACTACCGCCTGGCCATAATTTCCATCTACATTCCTCCTTTACGCGAGCGCCGCGAAGACCTGATGCCGCTCGTGGATTTCTTCATTGACCACTACAACCGCAAGTTCCGCAAATCCGTGCGCGGCTTGGCTGACGAAACCCGCCGCCTGATGATGAGCTATGACTGGCCGGGCAACGTCCGCGAGCTGAAGAACGCCATCGAGCGCGCCATGATTCTCGAAGAAGAACCGGTGCTGCGGCCGGTATACATGCCGTTTTCACTGGTGCAACCGCATTCGGGCGTGACCGCGTTTGAACACACTTCCTCGCCGCACGGCGGCGGGCAGCCGCTCCCCGAAGGACGCTGGCTGCCGCCGCTCTCCATTCCCGAGGGCGGCACGTCGCTCGAAGAAGTGGAACGCGCGCTGGTCGAGCTGGCGCTGCGCCAGGCCGGCGGCAATCAAACGCACGCCGCGCGACTGCTCGATATCAGCCGCGACGCCCTGCGCTACAAAATGAAAAAGTTCGGCCTGATGCATGCGGACGAAGAATCCGCCGCGGCGGACGCGCCCCAGCCGGGGTCGTAGTTGGCTGAATCGACGACCCGTTCCTCCCGTACCCGCTCCCTTCTTTGGTTTAATCGTGGCTACCCCACTTTTTTCGAGATGATGTCTAAGCCATTGGAATCGCAAGAGTTCGAGATTTGATACATTCTGTAACCACGATAATCGCTTTCCATTCACGGGG
>DASYRO010000526.1:0-4170 GCA_036004385.1 Candidatus Acidiferrales bacterium | reverse complement strand
TGATGCCGTGCGTCGCGGGATAGCTTCCCGTGGAGATCGTGGAATGTCCCGCGCAGGTAATCGTATTCATGTAGGGATAAGCGGCCTGCCGGAACCACGCGCCCTGCTTCATCAGACGCCGCAAGCCCTTCGTCCACTGCCGGCCGTAGCGCTCGAAATAATCGCCGCGCATTTGATCTACGACGATGACCACCACCAGCTTCGGTGCCCGGCCGTTTTTCTGCGCCGCCGCTGCCGCGGATGTGCCGCGCTGCGCGAGCGTCGCCGGCGCCACGAGCGCGGCGCAGATAACTGTTGCCAAAATCTTTTGTAGACTTAGCTTCAATGATTTCCTCAACCGAAAAATAGACGGCTCAGTTTATCACGGCCTCCCGAAGCGCTAACTACACCCAACTTGCGGACCGCTTTTCGTCGAATTCCTCTGCGTCCTCTCTCCCTCGACCTCCTGTGCCTCGCGCGCTTCTCCGTGCTACTATTTCGCACCGATGCGCGTCGTGGAAAAATCGCAATTGATGACCGCTGCGGAAATTGACCGCACGCTTTCGCGCCTGGCGCACGAAATCGTCGAGCGCAGCGGCGGTACGGCCGGGCTGAGCCTGATCGGCATCCGCCGCCGTGGCGTGCCGCTTTCGCAGCGGCTGGCGCGGGCCATCAAGTCCATGGACGGCTCCGACGTGCCCGTGGGCACGCTCGATATCACTCTGTACCGCGACGACCTCAGCCTGGTCGCGCCGCAACCCGTCGTGCAGTCCAGCGACATTCCATTTTCTGTGGATGGACAGGTAATTGTGCTGGTGGACGACGTGCTCTACACCGGCCGCACCATTCGCGCCGCCATGAACGGCCTGTTCGATCTAGGCCGTCCAAAGCGGATCGAGCTTTGCGTACTTATTGACCGCGGCCACCGCGAACTGCCCATCGAAGCTACCTTCGTCGGCCGCGACGTCCAGACCAGCGATACCGAAATTATCGAAGTGCGCTTGAACGAAATTGATCACGAGGAACGCGTGATGCTCGTCGAACGCGTTCCGTGAACGCTGTAGCCTGCGAATTTCGCCTGAGGGTCCCGCGTGTCCTGTCACCTGCGCCACATGCTCGGCATCGAACCGCTCACGCGAGAAGACATTTCTTTTATTCTCGAGCAGTCCCGCCCGTTCCAGGAAATTCAGAAGCACTCGCTGAAAAAACTGGCCACGCTTCGCGGCAAAACCGTCGCGCTGGCGTTCTTTGAATCTTCCACGCGCACGCGCATCAGCTTCGGCACGGCGGCTTCGCGTCTCGGCGCGGATTCCATGAATCTGCAGGCGGAATCTTCCAGCCTGCGCAAGGGCGAATCGCTGATCGACACGGTGAAAACGCTGGACGCCATGAAGCCGGACTGCATCGTGATGCGACATGCCTCTTCCGGCGCGCCGCACTTCGTTCAGCAGCACCTGCAAATTCCGGTGATCAACGCGGGCGACGGCACGCACGAGCACCCCACGCAGGCGCTGCTCGACGCGCTGACCATCCTGGACCGCAAGGGGCGCCTGGAGAAACTGAATGTCACCATCATCGGCGACATCCTGCACAGCCGCGTGGCGCGCTCGAACATTCAGTTGCTCGGGAAATTCGGTGCGCGCTTCACGCTGTGTGGCCCGGCGATGTGGCTGCCGCGCGAGCTGGAAAGCCTGGCGCCGCTGGGCTCGACGATTCGCCGCACGGCGATCGTCGAAGATGCCGTGCGCGACGCCGACATCGTCATGGTTCTGCGCGTACAACAGGAGCGGTTGCACGAGCCGGCGCTGCCGCTGGAGGATTACGTGCTCCTCTATCAGCTCACGCCCGCGCGATTGCGATTAGCGCCGCCGGATGCCATCGTCATGCATCCCGGCCCGATGATCCGCGGCCTGGAGATTGATCCGGCCGTCGCCGATGGCCCGCAATCCTGCGTTTTGGACCAAGTGACCAACGGCCTGGCCGTGCGCATGGCTCTGCTGTTCTTGCTCATCGGCGGCTCGCACGACGAAGTTAAGGAAGCGCTGCATGCTGCTGATTAAGAACGGACGCGTTCTCGATCCGACGAGCCGCACCGATGCCGCGCTGGACGTGCTGCTTGACGGCGAACGCATCGCGCAAATCGGCGCCGGCATTCGCGCGGAAGACGCGGAAATTTTTGATGCATCGGGACTCATCGTCGCGCCCGGCTTCATCGACCTGCACTGTCACCTGCGCGAGCCCGGCGAAGAACACAAGGAAACCATCGAGAGCGGCACGCGCGCGGCGGCGCGCGGGGGATTTACCGCGGTCTGCTGCATGCCCAACACGAAGCCGGTGAATGATAACGCGTCGGTCACGCGCGGCATCCTCGAACGCGCGGCGGCTGCTGCCAGCGTGCGCGTATGGCCCATCGGCGCGGCATCGCTCGGCAGCAAAGGCGAAGCACTGGCCGAAATCGCCGCGATGAAAGTTGCCGGCATCGTCGCCGTCAGCGACGACGGCCGGCCCATCGCTTCCGCCAAACTGCTGCGCCAGGTAATGGATTATTGCAACTCGCTCGGCTTGCCTGTGATGGATCACTGCGAGGACACGTCGCTATCCGCCGGCGGCGTGATGCGCGAAGGCCCGACGTCTGTGCGCATGGGCTTGCGCGGAATACCCGCTTGCGCGGAATCTATTGCGGTGGCGCGCGGAGTGCAAATCGCCGAACTGACCGGCGGACACTTTCACGTTGCGCATCTTTCCTGCCGCGAATCGCTGGACTTGGTGCGCGCGGCGAAGGCCAACGGGTTGCGCGTCACGTGCGAAGTCTCGCCGCATCACTTCACGCTCACGGACGAGCACATCACCGGCTACGACACGCGGTTCAAAATGAATCCGCCGCTGGCTTCCCGCGCGGACCGCGACGCGCTCATCACTGGCCTTGCAGACGGCTCGGTGGACTGCATCGCCACGGACCACGCCCCGCACGATGCGGCGAGCAAAGACGTCGAGTTCGACAAGGCGCCCTTCGGCATCACTGGCTTCGAAACAGCGCTGGCACTCGCGCTCGGCAAACTCGTGCACACCAAAAAGCTGGAATTGATGCGCCTGGTTGGGCTGTTCACCACGGGGCCTGCAAAAGTACTCGGTATCTCTCGCTCACTCGCCGAAGGCGCAGCCGCAGATCTGACAGTTTTTTCTAGCGAGCACGAGTGGACGTTCCGCGCCGCGGATTCGGCCAGTAAATCGCGCAATACGCCGTTCGACGGCGCAGCCTTCGTCGGCGGCCCCATGGCCACGATTGTTAGCGGCAAAATTGTTTGGAAGCGTTAGAAGAGCCGGCAGGATGCCGGCGCTACGAAATCAATCAGGCGACCCATTGGGTCGCCTGTTCTCGCCACGCAGCACTAGCCCCGCACGCCCGGCTCTGACGCCGGGTGCAGCCCGTGCTGCGGCACTTCGTGGACGCCGCGCAGTGGCGGCTCCTGTTGGAAACGGTAAAAGTGATTCAGCGGGCCGGGGCCTTTGCCCACCGCGTAACTTTTTTCGATCGCTTTCGTCACATAGGCCTTGGCCAGCAGCACGGCTTCGGTTAACGGCCTGCCGCTGGCGAGCTGCGCGGCAATCGCCGAGGCAAACGTGCAGCCCGAGCCATGCGTGTTCGGGCTTTTCACTTTGTCGCCGCCGAAGTGCAGCACCTCGCTGCCGTCGAAGAGCACGTCAATGGCTTTTTCCATGTGGCCGCCCTTCACGACCACGGCACGCGCGCCGAGTTCGACCAATTTGCGAGCCGCGGCTTCCATCGCCGCCACGTCCTTGATTTCCATTCCGGTCAGCGCTTCCGCTTCGGCGATGTTCGGAGTCACGACCGTGGCGCGCTTCATCAATTCCTCGCGCAGGAATTTGAGTCCCGCGGCATCCATCAGCTCCGCGCCGCCGGATTGCGCCCGCGCGACGGGATCAAGCACGACGTTCGCAATCTGCGCACTATCCAGAAATTCCGCCATCACCGCGGCGTTGGCTTTATTGCCGAGCATGCCGACTTTCACTGCGGCGATGGTCATGTCCTCGGCGAGCGCATCAAGTTGCGCGCGTAGCGTCGCTGCCGGCGTCAGATGCGTGCTCTTCACGCCCTGCGTGGATTGCACCGTGAGCGCGGTGACCGCGGCGATGCCGTAGCAGTTGTGCGTGGCAAAAGTTTTCAGGTCG
>DASYRO010000525.1:0-5269 GCA_036004385.1 Candidatus Acidiferrales bacterium | reverse complement strand
CTCTATCTCTCGCTCGAAAACATGGACGCGCCCGGCTTCGAAGGCGCGAAGTACGTGTTCACGCCGCCGCTGCGTGCAAAGTGGCACCAGGAAAAACTCTGGCAGGGCCTGGCCAGGGACACGCTGCAGATGGTCTCCACCGACCACTGCCCGTTCTGCTACAAAGAACAAAAAGAGCTGGGCAAGGACGACTTCACCAAAATTCCCAATGGTGGGCCGGGTATCGAGCACCGGTTGAGCCTCGTGTACTCCGGCGGCGTGCACGGCGGAAGGTTTTCGGCGAACCGTTTCGTGCAGCTCGTTTCCACGGGGCCGGCGAAATTATTCGGACTCTATCCGCGCAAGGGCACCGTCGCGGTCGGGTCGGATGCGGACCTGCTCGTCTTCGATCCGAATCTCGAGCAGACCATCAGCGCGAAGACGCACCACATGCGCGTGGACTATTCGATGTTTGAAGGCATTCGCACGAAGGGCGCGCCGAAGGTGGTCCTGTCACGCGGGCGCACGATTATCGAGAACGACAAATTCGTCGGCCGCCCGGGTGCCGGAGAATTCCTGCGCCGACAGACTTACACAGGCCTCTAGAGGTTGGATGGTTGTCATCCCGAGTTCGCCACAGCGGACGAGGGATCTGCTTTTTCACGGCTGGCTGCAAGCAGATTCCTCGCTTCGCTCGGAATGACATTCAGAGGGACCCATGGCCGAAGAGCCCTCACGCTTTTCGTTCGCGGTGGCCGCCAAATTCGAAGCGCATGGCGGAAAGTAACTTCCCCGCGAAATCGGCCTCGCCGCGCGAGGTGAAGCGTTCGAAGAGGGCCGCGCTCAACACCGGCGCAGGTGCGCCGGACTGAATGGCCGCCTCGATCGTCCAGCGGCCCTCGCCGGAATCGGAAACACTGCCGGAGAATCCGGCGAGCTTGGGCTGTTTGCGCAGAGCGATCGCCGTCAGGTCCAGCAGCCACGATGCAACGACGCTGCCGCGGCGCCATACTTCTGCGATGTCGGCTAGATTGAAATCGTACTGGAAATTTTCCGGATTGCGCAGGATCGAAGTCTCCGCGTCCACTGTCGCGGTTTTTGAGCCAGCGTTGGCGTGATGCAAGATGTTCATTCCCTCGGCGTACGCCGCCATGAGTCCGTACTCAATGCCGTTGTGCACCATTTTGACAAAATGGCCCGCGCCGGACGGCCCGCAATGCAGGTAGCCCTGCTCGGCCGTGCCGATTTTTTTTCGCGACGCTGTGGGCGGAATGCTGCCGCGGCCCGGCGCGAGCGTTTTGAAAATGGGACCGAGCCTCTGCACGATCTTCTTTTCGCCGCCGATCATCAGGCAGTAGCCGCGCTCCAGGCCCCAGACGCCGCCGCTGGTGCCCGCGTCCACATAATAAATTCCGCGGGACTTCAACTCGCGCGCGCGCCGCAAATCGTCCACGTAGTAGGAATTGCCGCCGTCAATGATGGCATCGCCGGTGTTCAGGTGCATCTCTAGTTCTTGCACGACGTCGTCCACTACTCCGGCCGGCAGCATCAGCCAGACCGCGCGCGGCGGCTTCAGCATTTCCACCATCTCGCCGAGCGACGCCGCTCCGCGCACGCCTTTGCCCGCTAGCGCGCGCACCGATTTCGGGTTGCGATCATAGACGACGCACTGGTGGCCTCCGCGCACGAGCCGCCGCGTCATGTTGGCGCCCATGCGTCCCAGTCCGACCATTCCTATTTTCACGGGCATCCTCCCTGCTCTTCCAACGGGGTATGATATCAACATCGGCTCGGGATAAACGTCCAGAAGCATTGCGCGCATTGAGGAGAGTCGCATGCCAGCGCCCGCCAGCGAGTCCGCAGTACAGCCGGAGACGAACCCGCTTCGCTGCGAGATGCCGGCGGATCCCTGCGCCATCGTGATCTTCGGCGCGTCCGGCGACCTGACCAAGCGCAAGCTCATCCCCGCACTGTACGACCTGGCGGCCAACGCGTGTCTTGCGCCGCGCTTCGCCATTGTCGGCTGCGCGCGCACGGCGATGAGCGATGACGAATTTCGCCGCCTGTGCGCGGACGCGGTTCGTGACTCCCCGGAAACGCGCACGCCGGGCGAGGCGCAGTGGGGCGAGTTTGCGAAAAATGTCAGCTATGTGGGCGGGAATTACGATCACCCCGAAGCGTACAAAAAGCTGGCGCAGCGGCTCGAAGAGATGGACAAAAAGTACAAATTGCAAGGCAATCGTCTTTTCTACCTGGCCACTCCGCCGGGCGCTTACGCGAACATTATCGAACAGCTCGGGCAGGCCGGCCTGGCCCGTCCGCAGAGTGACCACTCGTGGGCCCGCATCATTATTGAAAAGCCATTCGGCAGCGACCGCGAATCCGCGGCAAAGCTGAATCAGACTGTGCTCGGCGTCTTCAAGGAAAAACAGGTTTATCGCATCGACCATTACCTCGGAAAAGAAACCGTGCAGAACCTGCTGGTGTTCCGCTTCGGCAACGGAATTTTCGAGCCGCTGTGGAACCGCAACTACGTGGACCACGTGCAAATCACCGCCGCGGAAACGCTCGGCGTCGAGCACCGCGCCGCGTTCTACGACAACACCGGCGCGCTGCGCGACATGATCCAGAGCCACATGCTGCAACTCGCTTCGCTGGTGGCCATGGAGCCGCCGGCCACCTTCGACGCCACCGCCGTGCGCAACGAGAAACTCAAGGTGCTGCAATCCATCCCGCCGCGTTCGACTGAGCAAATCGATCGGGAAGTTGTCCGCGGGCAATACGGGCCCGGCAAATCGGAGGGAAAAGAAGTCCCCGGATATCGCGAGGAGCCTGACGTCCACAAAAACTCAGCGACGGAAACCTTCGTGGCCGAAAAGTTGCTCATCGACAATTGGCGCTGGGCGGGCGTGCCGTTCTACTTGCGCACCGGCAAGCGCCTGCCGCGCCGCGTGACAGAAATCGCCATTCAGTTCCGCCGCGCCCCGCATATTGTCTTCCGCGAAAAGAATGTCGAACCGAACTGGCTGGTGCTGAATATTCAGCCGGACGAAGGCATCACGCTTTCCTTCAGCGCGAAGCTGCCCGGCGCGGAGATGGCCATCAAAAGCGTCACCATGGATTTCTGCTACCGCACGGCCTTCGGCCCCGGCTCACCCAGCGCCTACAGCACGCTGATCAACGATTGCATGCGCGGCGACGCCACACTGTTTGACCGCGGCGATAACGTGGAGGCCGCGTGGGCGCTGGTGGACCCTGTCCTCGACTGCTGGATAAACGCGCCCGCGCCGCGCTTTCCAAACTATGCGGCTGGTACCTGGGGCCCTGCCGAATCCGACCAACTGCTGGAAAACGATGGACGACACTGGCGAAACCCGTAGCGCCGGCGTCTCGCCGGCTCCGTTCAGCGACGGGATATCGTCGAGTGAGCCGCGTGTGATGGTGTGCACCGATGAAGAAGTAGTTGCGCGCGCCGCAGCCGAACTTTTTGTGCAACTCAGCGGGCGATATATCGCCGACGAGGGCGCGTTCCGCGTGGCGCTCTCCGGCGGCAACACGCCGCGGCCTTTATACCGCCTGCTGGGCAGCGATGAGTTTCGCAGCCAAGTGGACTGGCGCGCCGTTCAACTCTTCTGGGGCGACGAACGCGGCGTCCCTCCTGATCATCCCGAAAGCAATTACGGCGTGGTGCATCGTGAATTGCTACCTCGAGTCTCCATCCCTCGCGAAAATATTCATCGCATGGAAGCGGAGCGGCCCGACGTTGAACAAGCGGCTCGGGAATATGAGCAGGTTCTCCGGCGAGAGTTACCTCTCAACGCGCTGGGCGTTCCGCAATTCGATCTAGTTCTTCTGGGACTCGGAGCTGACGGCCACACCGCATCGCTACTCCCCACTTCGAAGGACTGGCGCGATGCCCGCGACTTAGTAGCCGCGCCGCACGAACAAATCTCCGGTGTGCGACGCATGACGCTAGCGCTTCCCGTGCTGAACGCTGCGCGCCACGTCATCTTTCTGGTGACCGGTGAGGCCAAGGCAGACATCCTCCGCCGGGTCGTGAAGGAACGCGACCCGAGTCTTCCCGCGCGTCAAGTTCGCCCCACGCAAGGCGAGCTACTCTTCATCGTGGATCGCGCTGCCGCTGCACGTCTTGAAGGAAGCGCCGGCTAATCGTCGACTATCCTGCCAGAAAGCCCGTTTTCGATGCGATCAACTCAATCGCGACAACTGCATTCGCCGGTTTTGCAGAAACGCCACAAGGAGGCAGAGCAAAACTGGAAACAAGGGAGGATCCAACTTGCGCAGTTTTTTTTCTGCAGTCGGAAGCCAGTTCAGCAGATGGCGCCGCAGGAAGTCCGCTTCGAGACGCAGCAGGCTCGCACGGCTCGCGGCGTCGTCCGCATTTTCTCCGGCGTAGCGCACGGCGGAGAGGAATTGCAATTGGGTCTGTAAGTGGTCCGGGAACGAGCGCGCAGTGTCCACGTGCAGGCCCAGCACTTCATAGAAGAGCACGTTTTCCAGAGCGATTTGTTGCGCGGGCACGGATTTGTAGTGCCCCGACTCCACCAGTGGGACGGGAGGCTCGGGAGCTCCGGCATCGAATAACGCGATGTAGGCGGATTCATATTTTTGATAACCGCGAAATCGCTTCACGGCCGGAAATTCTCCGTCGCACTTGAGCTCTTTCCAGAGCTGACGCAAGGATGCGACGAAATTGCGGCTGCGCAGTAATTCGTGGCGCTCTCGCGTTGGTGCAGCGAGCACGTGCGCGAAGAAACGATAGAGGTCAACCTGTTCCCAGCCGTCGCTATGAGGCGACGCTTCGAGTTCCACTGTTGCATTCATGGCTTACTCCAGGGTATGCCACACAGAAAAATATTTTCGGCCGTCGCGATCGGATTGACTGCCGTTCCAGACGGCAAAGGCGAGTTGCCTGCCGGCAGGCAGGTCCGGCAATTCCAGAACGAGGCGCCACTGACCCGCACGAAACTCTCCGCGAGCCGGAAAGGCCTGCCCCGTGCGGCGAGTGGTGCCGCGCCCCTGCGCTTCCATGAGCATGGCGCCGCGCGCCGCGTTCCAGTAATAAATGGTCACCGGATCGCCCGCGTCGCCCATCTGCAAGGAAGGAGAAATCCCGGCCGGAGAAGGCTGCGCCGGAAACATGATCGCCGCGGCGTCGAAGAAGCGTTCCGTGGCCTGCGTGTGTTCCTTGTAAACGCGCGTTTCCGGCGGCGCGGCGGGCGTTTGGGCGAGCGTGGCGGAATTTTCCGTGGCGTCCTGCCACGAGAGG
>DASYRO010000524.1:0-3103 GCA_036004385.1 Candidatus Acidiferrales bacterium | reverse complement strand
GAGCGGCGTAACGATTTTCCCACGTGCAGTGTAGTCTTCCGGGTTCGCCGTGAACACCAGCAGCACGTCGAGCGGCAGGCGGATGGGATAGCCCTTAATCTGAATGTCGCCTTCCTGCATGATGTTGAACAGGCCGACCTGGATTTTCCCGGCGAGGTCGGGCAATTCATTGATGGCGAAGATGCCGCGGTTGGCGCGCGGCAGAAGGCCGTAGTGGATGGTCAGCTCGTCGGAAAGGTCGTGCCCGCCGCGCGCGGCCTTGATAGGATCCACGTCGCCGAGAATGTCGGCGATGGTGACGTCCGGCGTGGCCAGCTTTTCAACGAACCGAAAATCGCGCGGGAGCCAGGCGATGGGCGTCTGGTCGCCGCGCACGCGCACGAGCTCGCGGCAGTGCTTGCAGATGGGCCGATACGGATTGTCGTTAATTTCGCAGCTGGCGATCACCGGGATTTCCTCATCGAGCAGGCCGGTGAGGCTGCGCAGGATGCGGCTCTTGGCCTGCCCGCGCAGGCCGAGCAAAATAAAATTTTGCCGCGCCAGGATGGCGTTGAAAATTTGCGGGATAACCGTGTCTTCGTATCCGTGGATGCCCTGAAACACCGGCTGCCGGGTTTCCAGCTTGCACAGCAGATTTTCGCGCATTTCCTGCTTGATGCTGCGCGCGGAGACTTTGTCTTCCGTCCATGCTGTGTTGCGCAATTCGCCGAGATTCGCTGCTTTCGTCATGTCGTTTGCCCTTGGGTTCGATTTACATCATTCGATGGATGCGCCCAGCGCGATCCGAGTTGCGATGTAATGTTGGCATCCTGGCGGTTCTCCTCCAGCATCACCACCACCGGCTGGAGGCCGGCGTTACCCTCCGTGACCGTTGCCGCCCGCGCGGCGTTTTACGCGTTCAATCTTTTCCAGCGTCGGCAGCCACTTTTCCATTTTCTCGCGCAAGTTCTCCCGCCGCTCCGCCTCCGAGCGGATCTCCAGCAATTCTTGCTTGTACTCCAAATCCAGCGGCAGCTCCGAAGCGATCAGAAACGTAATGGGCACGCCAGGCGGCGCAGCTTCTAATTGTGGCGCACGGCCATGAACGGCCTCGAAACACTGTTTGTAGAGGCTCAGCATGCGGTCCGGCGGCGCCGGGTTTCCTTCCAGCGACTCTCCTTCCAGATACTCGACGTCCGCTTCCAGGTAGGGCTTTTCGTCGAAGACGTCTCCCATCTGAAACGGCACGCGTCCGACGGTGTCGATATCCATGCGCCCGTCGGGATAGCGCTTCACGACCTGCACGATCGCCGCCGTGCATCCGACCGCGGCCACGCCGTCACCGCGGACCATCACGACGCCGAATTCCCGATGCTGTTCCAGGCATTCGCGCACCATCAGTTTGTAGCGCTCTTCAAAAATGTGCAGCGGCAGAGGAATGCCCGGGAAGAGAACTACGTCCAGCGGAAAGATCGGAATGCGCGCGGGCCTGTCCATGAGCGGATGGGACCTATCATACCAGAGCCGGGTCACACGCACCGTAGGGGCGTAGCATGCTGCGCCCGTCCGTACTCACAAGCTGGCTTCTTGTAATGCCGCTTCCATTTCGCTTTGCGCGTGCGAATTGCCGGCCTTGCGCGCCGCGGCCACGCCTTCGGTGAGAATCTTGCGCGCTTCTTCCTTGCGGCCCAGCCGGTCGAGCAGCGTGCCGTAATGATAGTAGCCCGGCACGTAATCGGGATGCGCGGCGAGCAGCGCGGCGTAGTGCTCGAGCGCCGCGCCCGTGTCGCCCGCCGAGGCACACTCCTGGGCCAGGCCGTAGCGCGCGAAGGCATCCTTCGGATTGGCGGCGACAAATCCTTCCAGAATTTCGCGGCGGCTCCTTTGTGGCAATGTCATGATCTCCGTAGTGTATTTCAGAATCAGCCGACGATGGACACCATTTCGAGAATGTGCAGGCCAATGGTGGGATCACCGGTCACGCGCACTTGCGCCTTCGCGGACTGGCGGTCGATCCCTTTGGTGAAAATGCGCCAGGCAATTTCCTGCGCGACGGACGTTTCGGAAACTTTTTCACCGGCCGGACGCACAACGAGCTGCCATTTGTCATCGCCGCGAGAAAGGTACCAGCTTCCGCCGCAGTCGCCGGAGATATTGAATTGCGCGAACGTTCCCGGAATGCCGGCAATCTTCCGGTACGCGAAGGGCAGCGCGCGCATAAAACAGTCGAGCACGGGAAAATAGAATTCGCGAGTCATTATGCCCGGCTTGTCCACGGCGACCCGGATCTGCTGTTGGTGATGCCAGCGTTCCGTGAACTCGCGCGCCGTATCGAACCAGTTGGCTGATTTATCTTCACCCGCCCAACTCACGCCGAAGCGCGCGGGGGCAAACGGATCGAGCGATGCGTAATACGCGCTGCACTCCGCAGAGGCCATTTCCATCAGCGCGATCAATACTTCGGGACTCAAGCGGCGATAGACGCGCACGCCTTCGTCATTCAGCCGGTTGACCAGCGCGACCAGCTCCACGTGCGAAATGACGCGCGCTGGCGCAGGCGCATAACCATCGCGCGCTATGGAAAGTTTCCGAAGCTGCGTGTCTAACAAGTGCGCGGCGACGTCCTTCACTTTCCATTGCGGAGCCAGCGTTTGTTTTTCCCAGGCATCCGGCCCCAACGAGCGCAGCAACTCGATGAGCATCCCTTCGAGCTTGGGGAATAGGGCGGCGGTGAAGATGGGTGGTAGGTTTTCGAGAGGTTTATCCATTCTTCGTGGTGCTCACAGAGAGCGTGTATTATAGCGGCGTACGCGAGATGCAAGAAAGTGGGATTCTCCTCGCCGCCGGAATGTTGTGAGGGTGCGTATCATGCCAAAAAAAGCCGTACGGTCGCGCTTACAAAAACAAGCTGGCAGAAAAGTCAGCTTCTCCCGCTCGGAGATGACGGAAGTCGTGCTGCCCAACGACGCCAACCCGCTGGGCTTTCTCCTCGGCGGCCGGCTAATGCATCTGATGGACATTGCCGCGGCCATTGCCGCGCACCGTCACAGTAATAGCCACACCGTCACCGCTTCGGTGGACTACGTAGATTTCCGCAACCCCATCGCCGTGGGCGACCTTGTGA
>DASYRO010000523.1:0-1764 GCA_036004385.1 Candidatus Acidiferrales bacterium | reverse complement strand
TGGTCATCATCGGCGGCTCCGCGGCGGTGGGCGCGGTCATTGGCGGCGCGGCGGGCGGAGGAAAAGGCGCGGCGATCGGCGCGGCGGCCGGAGCGGGCGCAGGCACGCTGGCAGCCCTGCTCACCGGCAAACAGGAAATCGCGCTGCCGCCGGAAACCGCGCTGACATTTCATCTCACCGGCGTCAACGTCAGCGCGCGGGAACGTTCGCGTCTGTCGCGCGCTCGCGATGAAGGCGAAGAGCGCGAAAGAGAGCGGTTGCGCCAGTCCGGCGGCGAACAAATTATTTTTACGCCGCAGGAGCGTACGCTGATCACCGACTGGTTCCGCAATTCGCGCGGCAATCTGCCGCCGGGTCTGGCCAAGCGCGACCGCCTGCCGCCCGGGCTCGAACGGCAGCTTCGCGAGCGTGGCACGCTTCCGCCAGGATTGCAGAAACGCTTGCAACCGCTGCCGGGTGATCTCGAGCGCCAGTTGCCGCGGCTGCCCGTGGGTTACCGGCGCGGCGTCGTCGGCGGAAACGTGGTGCTTCTGGAAACAGCCACGCAGGTGATTGTGGACATCATCCGCAACGTGATGCAGTAGCGGTCACCAGCGACCGCGACTGCAGCGATTCAGGGAATCGAGCGCTACAAAGGCAAGGCGGGAGCAAGCTCCCGCACTCCAAGGCACTGCGCGCCGGAAACAAAGGGCGCCTTCGGCAGAGAGGTACGCGCTGTCTGCCGTCGTTTTTAACCCGGGGCTTACGCCTGGTTCGGCTTCGCTCACCACAAGCCGGGCTACACTCTCTCGCCCCTTCGGGGCTTCAGTGGAAGGAACTCCGCGCGAGATTCTTGTAAACGACGCCGCCCTTCATCACGAACACCACGCGCCGCACGGCGGTGATGTCCTTCAACGGGTCTCCATCCAGCGCGATGATGTCCGCCTGCAAGCCGGGCGCAATGGAGCCTATCTGGTCGGCCATGCCCATCGCTTCCGCGCCGAGTGCGTTGGCGGAAACCATCGCCGCCATGGGATCCACTCCGCATTCGCGCACGCGGTTGATGAAGTCCTCCGCGTTGCGGCCGTGCGAGCCGGCCACCGCGTCCACGCCGAAAACAATTTTGAGTCCGGGAATCTTGCGCGCGCGCTGGATGAGGTCGCGAATGCCCGGCAGAAGTTCCTTCATCGAAGCGAAAGCCTCGGGATTCGGCGGGAAGAACGGCGAGCCGGCATACCTCTCCCTGAACTGGTAATAATTCTCCACGAGCAAGCCCGCCTGCGGATCGAGATACGTACCGCGCTCGGCCATTAATTTCAAATCGTCATCGGTGGCGCCGAGCCCGTGCTCGATTTGCGTGCACCCGGCGCGAGCGGCGGCAGGGACCGCGTCGCGATTGGCGTGTACCAGCGTGCGCAGGCCGAGCTTCTTCGCTTCGTCGCACGCCGCGTTCAATTGTTCCTGGGACATCGTCAGCCCGCCCGAGCGCATGCCGCCCGAAGCGTAAATCTTGATGAAGTCCGCGCCGGCTGCTTTTTGTTTGCGAATGAAGGCGCGAATTTCATCCGGCGTGCCGGTCTGCTCGCCGCGCCCGGAGAGCCCCTCGACGGCGGTCAGGATGCGCGGGCCGGGAAGCGTTCCGCGCGCGATGGCGTCGCGCAATGGAACGTCATTGGGCGAACCCATGCTTTGCACGGTGGTGAAGCCTGCCAGCAGCGTGACCCAGGCGTTGGCGGCGGCTTGATAGGCGGCATCCGTGGAGGCCTCGCCGGCGTTCATATTTTT
>DASYRO010000522.1:0-5055 GCA_036004385.1 Candidatus Acidiferrales bacterium | reverse complement strand
AGTTTTTCAGGCCGTCGGCGGCTACGTCTATCGCCGAGTCGCGCTGACGACCGGTTCGGAATCCGAACGGCTGTTAACGGCCTTTTTGACGCAGGGTGTTTTCGAATCGCTCCGTGCTCAACCAGAACGTGGGCGCTTATTCCATTGGGAAGATCAACTTCCTGGCGCCGAGAGGGTTGCCATTTTGAGTCATGGTTTTGCGCAGAGACATCTCGGCAGCGACAGCGACGCAATGGGAAAGGCCATCCAAATCAACAACCAGTCCTACGCAGTCATCGGCGTAATGCCGGCGAGTTTTCTTCTGCCCGACAACTTGGTTGGAACGTCGGCAGCGGAAGTGTGGCTGCCGCTTTCCATCGACCCCGCGAATCTGAACTGGGGCAGCTATTCGATGACGCCGGTCGCGCGCATGCAACCCCGGATTTCGAGCGCACGAGCGCTGGCCGAGGCGAACACGCTCTTTGAGCGCCTGAAGCGAGACCACCCGGCGGGCGCGATTAACGACCCGAGTTACGCGGTGCATGTCGTGCGCGTACAGGACGACCTGATCGGCAATGTGCGCGCGGCGTTGTGGATCTTGCTGGGAGCGGTGGGCGTGGTCTTACTGATCGTTTGCGCGAATGTCGCCAGCCTTTTACTCGCGCGGGCCGCCGCCAGGCAAAAAGAAATTGCGGTGCGCGCCGCGCTGGGGGCGGGAAGTGCGCGGCTGATCCGTCAGCTGTTCACCGAGAGCATGCTCATCGCCTTGTTGGGCGGCGCGGGAGGCGTGGTGCTGGCTTCCTGGTGTCTCGACGTCGTCGTGCGATGGAGCGTGGACAATGTCCCGCGCGTGAGTGAGGCCTCACTGAACTTGCCGGTTCTGGCTTTCACGCTGGGGATTTCCATGCTTTCCGCCATCCTGTTCGGGTTGTTTCCCGCCGCGCAGTTCGTGCGGTTAAACCTGAATGCATCGCTACGAGAGGAAGGGCGCGGACTTTCCGCTGGCGGAGCAAAGAAGAGGTTGCAGAGCGTCCTGGTGGTCGCCGAGATGGCCTTGGCCGTGGTGCTCGTCATTTCCGCGGGACTTCTGCTGCGCAGTCTCTATCAATTGCTGCGAATTCATCCCGGCTTCAATTCGGAGAACCTGCTGACCGCGCAGATCAACCTTCCCTCCAGCTACACGGACAGCGCCGCCGTGGCCGGGTTTTTCAGCCGCGTGACGCAGCGTGTGCAATCGTTGCCCGGGGTGCGTGCGGTGTCTGCGGTCAGCTCGCCGCCGCTGAGCGGAGCAGCGAACGACACCGTCTTTCAAATCCAGGGGCGCGCCGTTGATTCCGGCCCGATTCGAATGGGTGGCGCTTACGGTCACTTCTACTATTGGCAAGCCATGCCCGATTACTTTGAGACGGCCGGCATCGAGTTGCTGAAGGGTCGCGGCATTCGCGACTCCGACACCGCCGGGCGGCAACTCGTCGTGGTGATCAACGAAACGATGGCCCGCACGTCGTGGCCGAATGAAAACCCGATCGGAAGACGCATCCGGCTGTTCTGGAGCGATGAGCAGCAGGGCCCGTGGGCGGAAATTGTAGGAGTGGTCCGCGATGTGCCCATGAGCCGATTAAACGAGGAGATTCAGCCGCAGGCATACGTGGCCTGCGCGCAATTTGCAGAAATCGCGGGTGCTGTGGCGCGCTCGATGACGTTGATGGTGCGCACCAGATCCGAGCCGCTAGCCCTGGCCGCGGCCGTGCGTAATGAAGTTCGCGCCGTGGATCCGAGCGCACCGGTCTCCAATATCAACACCGCCACGGGCATGATCGCTCGCACGGTCGCGCAGCCCCGCTTCAACCTGTACCTGCTGGGAATTTTTGCTGCCCTTGCGCTGGTGCTGGCTGCTTTGGGGATTTATGGAATTCTGGCGCAGGCGGTTCGGCTGCGTTCGCAGGAAATCGGTATCCGCATGGCTTTGGGCGCCCGGCCCGCAGCCGTGTTCCGGTTGATTATCGGGCAGGGCATGCGACTGGCGATCGCCGGCGTAACCCTGGGAGTGGCGGCCGCCGTGGTCGCCACCCGCCTGCTGCAAGTGTTGCTAATCAACATCAGTCCGACGGATCCGGCGACGTTTGCCGGCGTGGCACTCCTGCTGTGCGGGGTAGCGTTCCTGGCGTGCTGGGTCCCCGCGCGGCGGGCGGCGCGCGTGGAGCCCATGGAAGCGCTGCGGTACGAGTAAAGCGGGGATCAGGGATCGGGGAACAGGGAACAGGAAGCGCGTGAAGAGGTGAGCGATGGGAATGTTGTGGCAGGACGTGAAGTACGGCGCGCGGATGCTGCGCAGGAACGCCGGGTTCACAGCCGTAGCGGTGTTGACACTGGCACTCGGTATTGGTGCGAACACGGCGCTATTCAGCGTACTGGACGATGTGCTGCTCAAGACCTTGCCGGTTGCCGAGCCGGAACGCTTGGTACTGTTTGAATGGCATGCCGGACGCCCGTTCAGGGTAGGTGGCATGAGCGGCACGTCGAACGTGCCCAATCCGCCGGGCACACGCGGGCTTTCGCTGTTTCGCTACGAGGTCTTTGACAAGATGCGCCAGGCGCAAGCCGCCGCGGCAGATAGCCCGCTCAGCGATTTCTTCGCGTTCGCCCCGCTGCATGAACTGACTGCAGTGGTGAGCGATCAGGCGGAGATCATTAACGGGCAAGTCGTGACCGGCGGCTATTTCGCCGGACTGAGATTGCAACCGAGATTGGGACGCGCGATCATTGACGAGGATGACAAGCCAGGCGCAGCGCCGGTAGTCGTGCTCGGCCATCAGTTTTGGCAGGAGCGATTCGGCGCGAACCCGGCAGTCATCGGTCAACCGCTCAAACTCAACAAGGAAATATTCACCATCATCGGCGTCGCGCCGCCCGGCTTCACCGGCACATTGCAAGTGGATTTTCGCCCCGCCGTCACCGTCCCGCTTGCCTGCGAGCCGTTGTTGGAAGGCGAGCGCAGCCGCTTGGGCACGGCGAAAGAGCCGGGCGTGTGGTGGCTGGATTTGATGGGGCGGCTCAAGCCGGGCGCAAGCTACGAACAGTCGCGCGACAGCTTGAGCGGCGCTTTTCAAGCCGCCGCGTTGGAGGTCATGCCGCCGCCGCGCAAAGCGAATGAACCGGCGCAACTGGAGCCGAAAGATTACCCGCGCCTGGTCGCGGAATCCGGCAGCCGTGGGATGCTGGACATGCGCAGAAGTTATTCAGGCACCATCTATGGACTATTTATTGTGGTGGCGCTCGTGTTGCTGATTGCCTGTGCCAACGTAGCGAACCTGCTACTGGCACGAGCAGCCTTGCGCGGCCCGGAGATGAGTGTGCGGCTGGCGGTCGGCGCTGGGCGCTGGCGGCTGGTCCGGCAACTGTTGACCGAGAGTGTGCTGCTCGGAGCGTTGGGCGGCGCGGTGGGAGTGCTCTTCGCCTTCTGGGGCAAGAGCGCGCTCACAACGCTGACCGACAAAGACACGAGACTCTTTCCAAGCGGCGTTGACCTCAGTCTGAATTGGCGTGTGCTGGCGTTCACCATCGGCGTCTCGCTGCTGACCGGAGTGCTGTTCGGCTTAGCGCCCGCGTGGCGCGCCACGCGCTTGGATCTGGCCACGCCGCTCAAACAAAGCCGCCGCACGACGGGCGCGGTGTCGCGATTGAGCAAAGGGCTGATCGTCGCGCAGGTCGCGCTGTCGTTGCTGTTATTGGTCGGTGCGGGTTTGTTCATCCGCACGCTCTACAACCTGCAACGAGTCAACCTGGGCTTCAATCAAGAGAAGCTCTTGCTCTTCCGGTTGAAACCGCAAAGGGCCGGTTACAGAGACGAACGGCTGGTGCGGTTCTACCAGCAACTCTTTGCGCGGCTGGACAACCTGCCGGGCGTACGCGCGGCGACGTTCGCGCGCGTCGAACTCATTGCGGATGACAATTGGATGACCGAAATTTTGTTACCTGGCGAGGCGGAGAAGACTGCTGAGCAGCATGACACCATGCGGCAGATGGTGCGCGAAAACTATTTTGCGACGATGGAAATTCCGCTGCTGCGCGGGCGCGGCTTCACGACGCAAGATGATCAGCATGCGCCCAATGTCGCCATCGTCAATCAAACCTTTGCTCGCAAGTTTTTCCCCAACGACGACGTGCTTGGCAAACACGTTACGGATGCCGACAGCAAGCATGAAGTCGAGATCATCGGCGTGGTTGCCGATACCAAATACATGAGCCAGCGCGAAGAGCTCCAGCCGCTGATCTACACGCCGTGGAAGCAGGGAGTTGCTGCGATCGGCGAGATGTCTTTCGCGTTGCGCACCACGGGCGAACCGACCGCGCTTGCTGCCACGGTGCGTCAAGTGGTGCGCGAGTTGGACAGCAACCTGCCGGTCACGGAAGTCGGCACGCAAACTGCACGCTCGCAGGCCACGTTGGGGCAAGAACGCCTGTACGCCCGCCTGCTGAGCTTTTTCGGCGGGCTGGCGCTCCTGCTGGCAGCCATCGGGTTGGCAGGCGTGCTGGCCTATTCCGTTGCACAACGCACGAATGAAATCGGCATCCGCATGGCGCTGGGCGCGCAGCCCGGCAGTATCGCGAGATTGATTCTGGGCGAAGCGGCACCACTTCTCGTAATCGGTCTCGCGGTGGGAACGGCGCTTAGTCTCGCGGCGGCGCGCGCGGCGGGCGCGATGCTTTTCGGATTGACACCGCACGATCCGCTGACCATGGTCATGGCGGCAGTTCTGCTTGCTGTAGTAGCCGTGGCGGCGAGCTATCTGCCGGCGCGAAGAGCGGCGAAGGTCGAGCCGATTACGGCGCTGCGCTACGAGTAAAGCAGGGAACGGGGATCAGGGACCGGTGCTCGCGAGGTGAGCGATGGGAACGCTGTGGCAGGACATCAAGTTCGGCGCGCGCATGCTGAGTAAGCGGCCAGGGTTCACCGCGGTCACGGTGCTGACGCTGGCGTTGGGCATCGGCGCAACGACGGCGATCTTTAGCGTCGTGAACGGCGTGCTCTTGCGACCGCTGCCGTTCGACCAGCCGGAGCAATTGGTCATCCTG
>DASYRO010000521.1:0-3694 GCA_036004385.1 Candidatus Acidiferrales bacterium | reverse complement strand
TCATACAAGAGCCGTCCGTGGGATTCGGCGCGGCCGCCGCGTTCGCGGCGCGCTCGCGTGGCGGCTGCATTTCGCGCCACACCGGCACACCCGCAATCGTGAGGCGTCCGCCGAAATTCGTCTGCACCAGCACGCCAAGTGTGTAGCCCGCTTCTTTAGAGGCGGGGATTTTCCGCGAACTGGTGCCGATGCCGCCCTTCCATCCGAAGGCCACGGTTCCCGCGCCCGCGCCGACGATTCCCTCCTCCACCGGTCCATCTTTCGCAGATTCCAGCGCGCGGCGGACGTGCTCGGCCTTCACGTGGCGGCCGCGGATGTCGTTCAGGTAGCCGTCGTTGGTTTCGCCGACGACGGGATTGACGGAACGCACGTTTTCGTTGCCCGGCAGCGCGAGCATCCAATCCACAAGCGCCGCGGCCGCGTCCCACACGCTCAGAGTATTCGTCAGCAGAATCGGCGTTTCGAGCTGGCCAAGTTCGTTCACCTGTGTGGAACCTGCCAGTTTGCCGAAGGCGTTGAAGACGTGCACCGCCGCGGCCACTTTTTCCCGAAACACATTGCCGTTGTGCGGAAGAATCGCAGTTACGCCCGTTCGCGCGGCTTTTCCGCCGGGCAAATCCTCGCGGATGCTCACCTGCCCGACGCGCAAGCCGGGCACGTCAGTGATGGCGTTATTCGGTCCGGGCTCGTAGATGCCCGGCTTGATGCCGAGTTCGCGCGCGCGCGGCCGGGGCGTGACTTTCTGTTCCTGTGCCAACGCCGGGCCGATGGCCGCAACGGCCAAAGCGAGAAAGCCTGCGAACACTTTCCTCATGAATGCCTCCGCGACGAAGTCGTGGGCGCATTGTACGCGGTGGAAACGTACGGTGGAAGCGGCGCGTCTGGTAGCCGCGATGTAGCGCCGGGTCCCCAAGACGCGCGTGCGCGCGATGGGACGCGGCAGGGTTGCTTGCGCGAAAAGCGGCGCTGCGTTAAATTCGCGGCTCGCGGCTGCCCAAGCTCACCGCAGTCAAAGGAAAAGTAAATGAACACGCATCGCTCTATCCGTCTGCGTCTTGAGTTCCCCATTTTCTCTTTTCTCTTTTCTATTTTCGTTCTCTCTGCAGGCACGCCGCTCCGCGCGCAGACGCTGCAGCAGGACCTGGCCGCGTTCAGCGAGCATCCCGCGGTGACCGGCTACGAGCAGGAACTCGCGGCCGCAATTCGGGAGCGGCTGAAGAATTTTTCGCCGCAGACGGACAACATGGGCAACGTGTGGGTGAGCCTCGGCAGCGGCGCGCCCAGCCGGCTCATCGTCGCGCCGCTGGACCAACCCGGCTACATCGTCAGCGGCATCACCGATGACGGATTTCTCCGCGTGCAGCGCCTGCCGCAGACCGCGCCGCACGCACTTTTCGACCAACTGCACGCGGCACAGCCGGTCATCATTCACACGCGCAAGGGGAAGTGGATTTATGGCGTCGTGGCCGGGCTTTCCACGCATCTGCAAGGCGCGCGACGTGATGCTCCGCGCGTGAATCATCCCGACGAAATGTACGTGGATATTGGCGCCGCAAGCGCCGCGGACGTGAAACAGGCCGGGGTGGATTTGCTCGACCCGCTCGGACTCGACTTGCACATGCACTCCATGGGTTTCGGCAAGCTGACCGCGCCGGGCATCGGCGACCATTTCGGCGCGGCCACGCTGCTGGAATTGCTGCGCCGCGTGGACGCATCGAAAATCAAAGGCACGCTGACGGTGGCCTTCGTCGCGCAGCAGTGGGCCAGCTCGCGCGGGCTCGACCGGCTGCGGCAACACGTCAAGGCCGACGAAATGATTTACGTCGGCCGCTTATTGCGACGCACAGCGGCCGGCGAAGGCGCAGCCGCTGCACAAGCGCAACAGCAGCAGGCGCCGCCGCGCGCGCCGAAAAAAGAAACCGGCAGCGGCGTGCTGATCGGCGTTGCGAATCCCGACGCGGCGCTGGAGGGATTCGCCGGTGAATTGAAGAAACTTGCCGACGGCAAGTCGATCCCGGCTTCTGCCGATTTCTCTGCGGCGCTGCCGCGCGTGAGCTACACGCGTGGCCCGGAACTGCCCTCGCGTTTTGCGCACTTGAGCATCGCCGCGGCGTGGGCATCCACTCCGGCCGAGATGATTGATGTACGCGACCTGCGCAATCTCGCTGCGCTGCTCGAACTCTACGCACAAGGAATGATCGGTGAAGGCATCGCGCCGGCGGCGACTACCGAGGAAACTCCCCGCGTCGTCTCCACGAAGCTGCCGCGCAATGAAAATATCTTGCGGGCGCTGGTGGAATCCTACGGCATGAGCGAGCACGAAGCGCTGGTGCGCGAAGAAGTATTGAGGCAGCTTCCGCCGTGGGCCAAACCGCAGACCGACGCAGCGGGCAATTTAGTGCTGCATTTTCCAGCGGCGCCCACGTTCGCCAAATCGAAAAAGATTCTCTTCGTCGCGCACATGGATGAGCTGGGCTACGCGGTGCGCGCGATTGCTGCCGACGGCCGTCTGGAAGTGCAGTCGCGCGGCGGCGGCATCATCGAATTCTTCAGCGGGCACGCCGTGCTGGTGCATTCGGAGAAAGGTCCGCTGCCCGGCGTGATGGAACTTCCCGCGGGCTGGGATCAGCCGAATTTCGAATGGCCGCGCACCGCAGCCGCCGCTGCCGCCGGCGAAGGAGCGCCCGCGCCGCGTACCTTTCGCGTGGACGTGGGCGCGCGTTCGCCGGCCGAGGTCACGCAATTCGGCATCAAGGTCGGCGACTCCATCACCATACCGAAAAAATATCGCAAGCTCTTCGGCACGCGCGCCAGCGGCCGCAGTTTCGACGACCGCGTGGGCTGCTCGGCTCTGGTCGCGGCGGTGTGGGCGCTGGGCACGACGCCGCAGGGCCGTCAGGCCGCGCCGCGGCTGCCGGCGGACGTGACGTTTGTGTGGTCCACCGGAGAAGAAATTGGATTAGTCGGCGCGAAGGCCGTCGCCGACCGATTGGCCGCGGAAGGCAACGTGCCCGATTTCGTTTTCGCCGTGGACACGTTTGTCAGCTCGGATTCGCCGCTGGAATCCAAGCGCTTTGCCGATGCGCCTATCGGTAAAGGCTTCGTCATCCGCGCGGTGGATAATTCCAACATCGCCGACCGCAAATACGTGGACCGGTTAATTGAAATTGCCCGGAAGAATCAGATTCCCGTGCAGTACGGTGCGACCGGCGGCGGCAACGACGGCGCGGTGTTTCTCCGCCACGGCGCGGTGGACATTCCTCTCGCCTGGCCACTGCGCTATTCGCATTCCCCCGGCGAAGTAATCGACACGCGCGATCTGGACGCGCTGGCGCGAATTGTGGCGGAACTTTCGCGAGGGTGGTAATCGACACAGAAAATAAAAAACAGACAATCGCTATCCGGGCGCAGCATGCTGCGCCCCTACAATTCAACTACTTTCATCTCCTTCTTGCCCATTCCTAAGAATCTGTGTTTATCTGTGTTCATCTCCGGTGTCGGGAGTCCGGTGGACTCCACCGGAGTCCGCAAACCGGACTATGTTGCAGGTCCTGGGGAATTATGGCCATCAAGACCATCATCGAGCCGTTCCGCATCAAGAGTGTCGAGCCTATCCGCCGCACCACGCGCGAGGAACGCGAGAAGTTGCTCGAAGCCGCGGGCTACAACCTGTTTCAAATCGCTTCGCGCAGAT
>DASYRO010000520.1:0-5295 GCA_036004385.1 Candidatus Acidiferrales bacterium | reverse complement strand
GCTCAGCGGGCAGTATGAAGTGAATTGGGATGACTTTAATGCTCTGGTCGCACAAGACCCGCGCGTGGCGATGTTTGCTCCAGTACTGCCGGCGTTGCAGCCGCTCATGGTCTTGTCCGTACAGTCGCTGCTCGCGCCGTTCCGCAACGTGCAGGTCAACCATCATTTCGTACACGTTACCTGGACTGAGCGCGGCGAGGAACAATCCGAGATTTTCCGCTTGAGTGAACGCGACGCGGATTCTCTGCTGGATGCGCTTGGGCGCTCCACCGGCAAGCGCGTCTCGCAGCTTCGCGTCATGGAGGAACTCAATAAAGGGAACGGCACGATTCACTATTTCAAGATCAGCACGGAACTCGCTATCGGGCGGAGAATTCTGATCCCCGGAACGTACCCTGTGCTGCTCGTACCATCGTCCGCGGACGAAGGTGTTCTCTATGTCCTCGTGCGCGGATCGCTTACCGAGGACGACATCATTTCCTTCGTGCCCGTGAAAATTTCTCCGTTCGTGGAAGGACAATCACCAAGCGCACGCTGCATCCGGGACGCCAGCGACACGCTGCGGCTGGCGGAGTCGCGCGTGGGCCCGCACCTGCTGCGGCTTGAACGGCCCGGCGAAGAATAGAGAGCTGAAATTTCCAGAATCGTTTCAGTCATGGCTCGTCCTGTGATATACGCCGTTCTACTGGCACCGCACCGGGCGTGCCCGGCTCATCGGCTCAGACCCACGAAGGAAAACCGGTTGGTGAAGGGGGCGCCATGAAGTCCACTGAAACTCTTGCGTGCGTGAAACGAGAACAACGCCGCAGCACGGCGCGGCGCCTTGGCCAGCGGATTTCTCTGCTTGGCCTGGTCGTATTTTTTGTGCTCGCCGTTCCCGCGCAGGCGCAAAGCGTCGCACCCTGGCCTCCGGTCACTCCCGAAGAACAGGCCTTCCGGGAAGTCCCCGGCGTGGCCGGCGCGCCCGCCGCGATCCTCTACCGCGAAGTGCAGACCGATGACGAGAAGCGCTTCGAAACGCATTTCTACCGCATAAAAATTCTCACTGAGAAGGGCAAGAAGTATGCGGACGTCGAAATCCCCTACGTGATGAAGGTGACGGAAGTGGACGACATCCGCGCACGAACCATACAGTCCAATGGCGCCACCGCGGACTTCCACGGGCAAATTTTTGACCGCCTTGTAGCCAAGGCACGCAAGATCAGTTACCAAGCCAGAGTGTTCACCATTCCCGACGCCAACGTTGGCACCATCATTGATTATGCCTATACGCTTCGCTGGAAGGAGAACATCCCAGAGGTCATTAAGAAGCCCGGGCAATACGTCATTACCGGCGCCTCTTCGTTCCTGACCTCGCGCTGGACCGTGCACGACGAATTATTCATGCGCCGCGCGCACTTCGCGCTCCGCCCAGTCCCCAATGGAAAGATCGTTTATACCTGGGTGGGACTGCCGGCGAACTTCAAGCCGGTAACCAATCCCGATGGCACGGTGAGCCTGGATGTTCAAGATTTCCCCGCATTCATCGAAGAGGAGTTCATGCCGCCGGAAAAGGTGTTGAAGGCTCGCGTGGACCTTTTCTACCTTGTCGGCTGGGCGCCGAACGTGCAGGTGTTCTGGAGCTACCAGGCCAAACAAGGGGCTGACATCATCGAAAAGTTTATCGGCGATCCGAAGGATGTGGCGCGTCATTTACAAGGCGTAGTAGCCGTGAGCGATGCGCCGGACGTAAAGTTGCGAAAAATTTACGACCGTGTTCAGAGAATCCGCGCGTTGAATTACGAACCTTCGCGAACGGAGAAGGAGC
The DNA here is from genome assembly GCA_036004385.1 of Candidatus Acidiferrales bacterium. Taxonomy (GTDB): domain Bacteria; phylum Acidobacteriota; class Terriglobia; order Acidiferrales; family UBA7541; genus JACQDE01. The sequence goes on along the minus strand of DASYRO010000520.1, from coordinate 3,488 downwards.
GCAAGCGCGAAGGTCTAGGAGAAAACAAAAGCGCGGAAGACGTGCTGCGGCATGGGTGGGCGTACGGCAATGAAATCAATTTTGCCTTTGTCGCGCTGGCGCGTGCGGCCGGATTCAAGGCGGTGATCGCCGAAGTCACTTCGCGGAGTTCAGACGCCTTCGCGCGGCAGGTGTTGGACACAAGCCAGTTGAACGCCATGGTGGTAGTCGTCACTCTCGATTCGCGGAAGATCTATCTCGATCCGGCCACACGATATTGCCCCTTCGGTTTGCTCCCCTGGTATGAAGCGGATACCGAAGGAATCGTTCTCTCCGGTGAGGGCGATCCGTTCATTCGCACCGGCCGGAGCACGAGCGATGATGCCGTCGTCGAGCGCAAGTTGGACGTAAAGCTGGATGGCGAAGGGAACTCACTGAGCGGAACGCTCGCGTTTAAATTTACGGGGCAGGAGGCACTGAACTGGCGGCTCTCTTTGCTCAACGAGGACGAGCCCGCGCGGCGCAAAGAAATCGAGGACTTCGTCAAGGAACAGTTGCCCGCCGGCAGCACAGTGGAAGTCGCGGGTGTCGTTAACCAGGAAGCGGTAAACGAGCCGCTGCTCATCAACACGCGGGTTCAGATTCCGCAGTTCACCACGCGCGCAGGGCGCCGCGTGCTGCTCCCGGCGGGCGTCTTGCAGACCCAGAGCAAGAACCAGTTTCAGTCTACTACACGCCACCATCCCGTCTATTTCCGGCACCCGTATCGCTTGCTGGACGACGTGCGCATTGAACTTCCGGCGGAACTAACCGTGGAGAACCTGCCGCAGCCGAAAAGCGAAAACATCGCCACGCTGGTGTTCGATTCGAAATACGAGCGCTCCCCGGCTCCCGCAGGTCACTCCGAAACGGTGTTGCACTTCCTGCGAAAACAGGAAATCGGCACGTACTATTTCCCTGCGAGCAACTATCATCAGTTGCGGGAATTCTTTGCGCGCGTGCACGCCGCCGACGAGCAGCAAGTGGTGTTGGTGCCGGCGCAGCCCGTCGCGGTGAAATAACGAAAAGCGAATTTCCGGCGGAATCCCTGCCTCGAGTCTACGTTCCAGGCGAACGTTCCCGGAGCGGGGCGCTCGCGCGGTGCAGGTGAAGCAAGATGGCGCGGTATGCCTCGACCAGCGTGGTTTCGCAGTAGCCGATCCCGCGCGATTCGCAATACTCGCGCACGATGCGCTGAACCGCTGGGATTCGGTAGTAAGGCACGCGCGGAAACAAGTGATGTTCGATCTGGAAATTCAACGAGCCGCAAAGGTAATCCGTCACCGGATGCGCCTTGATGTTGCGCGCGGTCAGAATCTGGCGGCGGAGCGAGTCCAATTCGCTGGACTCGTCGAGGATGGGCATCCCCGTATGGTTGGGTGCAAAGACCAGACTCAGATACAGGCCGAAGAGAAGTTGATGCACGAGGAAAAAGGAAAGGGCCCATCCGGGACTCAAGGCGTAAAAGATCAGTCCGAAGTACAGTGCGTTGTGCAGCGCCAGGAAGAACCATTCCGCGCGGGACCAGGGTGCGCGCTCTCGCAACAGAAATCGGTAGCTGTTGAGGCGCAAGCCGAAGGCTTCCAGCAGCATCAGCGGGAAGAAAAAGAAGGCTTGGTAGCGCACGACGAACCGCACATAACGATTCGCCGCATGGGACTGCTTCTCCGAGAACGCGAGCAAGGCAAAATCTATGTCCGGATCGAGGCCGGCGTGGTTGGGAAAGCGGTGGTGCCGGTTATGTTTGTCGACCCACCAGGAATAGCTGAGGCCCAGCAGCAAATTGGCATGCAGCAGGCCCACAATTTCATTTTTCCATCGTTTCACAAAGACCTGATGGTGTCCTGCCTCGTGCACCATGAAGCCGAGCTGCGCATAGGTGAACGCGAGTAAAGCGGCGTTCAACAACTGCCACCAGGAATTGCCCAGCAGAAGGAGCAGTGTCACGCTGAGTCCCATCAGCGCAAGGTTGGAACTGATGCGGGGGAGATAGGCCAGGCCGCGCTTGTCGAAGAGGCGCGCCTGAGCGACGATCCGCCGGAGGGTTGCGTAGTCGTTCGTATCGCGAGCGACGAGTGGAACAGCGGCTTCGGCGCCACCGTCTTCAAGCACATCGCTGTGGCGGGCACATAGGGGCCCAAAATCCGGCTGGGTCAAGGTCCTTTTCCTCGTGGTGGCGTTCTGCCTGTGTCTTGCGTGTATAAATAGCGGGCCAGGCCAGATATTAGGCATCCCTGAGCGTGCGGATACTAGCAAGACAAAAGCATCTTGGCAATACCTAAAAACTTGGTATGCCCAGGCGGCGCAAGAAAGGTTAGGGGTCGGGATGACCCTCCGGAAGGCGTCGGGCAGGAATGCATTTTTCGCTTGCACGGCGTTGCGTCCCTCGGTAGAGTTACCCTACCCGTAGGGGCACTTCCGCGGATGGGCTATATGTTGGGCTCAGGTTCTACGGGCATTTTCAGTCCGCCGGAGCCGGATGCTGGAAAAGAGTAGGGCATCCCGAAAGCTCGCGATTCGGTAACAGAATGCGGAGCGGCCCCACGGGGGCGAGATAGAGCGCGTTGACCACGATTATCTCGATTGCCAATCAGAAAGGCGGCGTCGGTAAGACCACCACCGCCATCAACTTGGCCGCCGCATTGGCCGAGCGCAAGAAGAAAACCCTCCTCGTGGACCTCGACCCGCAAGCTAACACCTCCATCGCTTTTTTTGAATCCGACGATGCCGCGCCGACGATGTTCGAAGTGCTCGCCGATTCCTCGGGTTCGCTCGGGACAAGCGGGCGTACGCCGATGGGTGCCGTCGTCAAGGCGACGAAGACGCCCAACCTTTTTGTCGCGCCGGGCAAACTGGCGCTATCGCGGCTGGAAGTGCATCTGGCCGGGCAATTCGACGCGCCTTTCCGCATGAAAGACGCGATCGCCTCGGTCGTGAAAAACTACGAGTTCATCATTCTGGATACGCCTCCTGCGCTCGGGATCCTGACGGTGAACGCGCTGGTCGCCTCGACGCACTTGCTGGTGCCCATCCAGGCGGCGTACTTCGCCATCGAAGGCACGGACGATTTACTGGAGACCTACGAACGCGTGCGTTCGCGTCCGAATCCGGACCTGAAAGTTCTCGGTGTGCTCATCACGCTCTTCGACAAGCGCACCAACATCGCGCGCGACGTCCACGAGCAGATTCGCTCCGTCTTTGGCAGCGTGCTCTTTAAGACGCGCATCTCCAAAAACGTGCGCCTCGAGGAATGTCCCGCATACAAGGAAACGATTTTTTCGTTCGCACCGAAATCGCCGGGCGCAACGGAGTACCGCAAACTGGCCCAGGAGGTGATGCACCGTGTCGAAAAGGATCGGATTGCCCGTCACGCTGAAGATGCGGCATGACGCGCACTACGTCGAATCGCTGACCAGTTACAGCAGCGCGGCCATCGGGCGCATGATCCCGCTGGAAAAACTGCGCCCCAA
>DASYRO010000519.1:0-2848 GCA_036004385.1 Candidatus Acidiferrales bacterium | reverse complement strand
AGGAATCTGGTTGAAGAGGACTTCCATGTCTGCGAGCGAGCTGATGGCTACGCCGCATTTGCCGACTTCGCCTTCCGAAAGGGCGTGGTCGGAGTCGTAACCCATCAGCGTGGGCAGGTCGAAGGCGACGGAGAGCCCGGTCTGTCCGTGAGAAAGCAGAAAGCGGAAACGCTGGTTGGTGTCCTCTGCGGTGCCGAAGCCGGCGAACTGGCGCATGGTCCACAGCCGTCCGCGATGCATGGTGGCGTGGATGCCGCGCGTGTAGGGCGGCTCGCCAGGAAGGCCAAGATCCGTATCGGGATTCCAATCGGGCAGATCGGCAGGTGAGTACAGACGACGAATGGGATGACTCGAGACGGTGGTGAATTGCGCCGAGCGCTCAGGCGATTTCGCCAGCGTCGGATTCAGCGTATTTTGTTCCCACTCCAGCTCGCGCGGCGAAGGATTGCGTTTGGCGGACGTTTCCGCCGGCAGAGTGGTGGTGGACTTCGGATCGTCGCTCATTCAGCAGGCTCCTGAGGTGCGCGGTCGCAACCGATGATTCATATGCCCGGCTAAAGCCGGGCACTACATCCGTCAAGTCAATCTTACAACAAAGAAAAAGGCCCGGCGAGGGACGTCGCCGGGCCAGTGCTGAGCCATAAAGGGAGAGATCCTTCGCCCCGACATCCCGAAGGCTCCGGATGTCGGGGCTCAGGATGACAGCCCGTGGAGCTAGAACTTGACGCGTTCGCCGACGAGTTCGGCCGAAGGCGTGCCGGGGATGAGCGGGCTCTTGGTCACGCCGCCGTTCTTGCCATCGGCGAGGGTGATGTTGTTGACCTCAAGCGTGCGGCCGAGGGCCTTCTCGAAGTCCACTTTGGACTTGGTCAGGGCGACCAGCGCGCTTACTTCCGTACTTTGTGCGGCGGCCAGGTCGCGCTGCGCCTGGATGACGAAGAAAATCGTCGAGGCGCCGAGCTGATATTTTTTCTGCTCGGCGTCGAGTGTGCGCTCGGCCAATTCGCGGGATTTGATCGCGGCTTCCACGCGCGCGCGGTTTTGTTCCAGCGCGATCTGAGCGTTGCGCACTTCCACCGCGATGCTGTTTTCCAGACGCTGCAGGCTGGTCTCTGCCTGGCGCTGCAGGAGAATGGCCTGTGCGTTGTCGGCTTGCGCCGCACGGTTCAGGATGGGGATGGTGAGGGTGAGCGAGGCGCCGTAGGTCGGAAAATCAAAATTGCGCAGCCTTTCCAGCGCATCGCCGTAGCCGCCCTGAATGATGGTCGTGGTCGACGTGGTATTGGCGATGCCGCTGAAAGTGGGCACGCCGCCCACCAGTACCGGCGTTCCGGTAGCGTCCACGATGGGAATGCCGGAGCTGGTAAACGTGCCGGTCGGCGTGGTCACGGTGCTGCGCGAATTTCCGCCCAGGCCGGTACCGCTGAATTGACCGTTCAGGTTGAGCGTTGGCAGCAGGGCGTTGCGCGTGGCACGCATCGTAATGTGACGGCTGTCCATGTCAATCTGTGCCTGCCGGATATCCGGCCGCTTTTCATACGCTTCTTTCACCGCATCGGTCAGAGGAACCGCCTCGATGGCGGGCGGTTTGGAAATGACGTCCGTGGGAACGATTTCGACCGTTTGGAGAGTCGTGTCCATGAGGTTCTTGCTCAACGTACTTTTCAGCAGGGTCTGCTGCTGGAGCAGGAATGTCTGGGCGACGATGAGATCCTGGCGCGTGCGCGCCACTTCCGCTTCCGCGCGGACGACTTCGATCGGCGCCAGCGTGCCGATTTCCACTTGTCGTTTATTGTCGCTGTAGAGCTTTTCCGCAAGCTCCACGGAGCGCCGCTTCACTTTCACGTCCTCGCGCGCAAAGACCAGGTCCCAGTATTGGCTTTGCACCGCGCTGACCGTGACGATCAACTGGTTCTGGAACGTCAGGTCGGCGATGCGCTTGTTGTTGCGGGCGATGCGCAGAAAACGCAAATTGGAAACGTAGCCGAAGCCATTTAGCAGCGGCTGCGAGAAGCCGAAGATCAACGTGGACGTCAACGAGGGGTTTACAATGGCGCCGGGAGAGGTCGTCGACTGCCGGGTGTTGTTCCAGGTGATGGCGTAGCTGGTGCCGGTGTGGAAGCCCTGTGAAAGCGACATGTTGGCCTGCGCGTTGTTGTTGGTGATTGCAGCCAGCGCGACCGTGGTACCGGCCAAAATGGGGTTATTAATTGGGTTTGAAGACCGCTGGATGGAAAGCGTCGAGTTAAGACGCGGATCGAATGAGCCAGCCGCTGTCCCCAGGCCGGCCCTGGCGCGCAGCACGTCCAGATCGGAGAGCCAGGGCGTATAGCGTTGCACGCTGATGTCCAGGTTATTTTCGAGCGCCAGCGCGATGGCGTCCTGCAGGCTGAGGCGCAGTTCGCCATTCTGGATCAATGTTGCGATCTTCGGAGAATTCGTGAGCACCGGCTGGGGCACGTGTATCGGCGAATAGACGGCGAGCGGATTCCGCTTGCCATGGGAATAATCCGGTCCCCGCTCAATTCTGTACGTTGGCATTTGCTGGGCGGTAATGGGCCCTGCAACAAGCACTGCTACCAGTGCGAATGCGGCCATTCTGAGAATGCGCCTTCCAGTCATATAGACCTTCTCCTTCGGCAGAGTCGAATGCATTTGGATTGCTAACCCCCAGTCCTTTTAATTAAACGTGCGATACGCGGAAATTGTTTCATTTTTTCTGCATCCGTGCACGGCGCGGGCCAGATAGACCCCCGTAATTAGACGGACTTAGCGGCTGATGGTCTGGCCGGGATTCCAAAAAGCGGGACACCACTGTCCGCCAGCGAACAGACGGGCAGGCCACGAG
>DASYRO010000518.1:0-2870 GCA_036004385.1 Candidatus Acidiferrales bacterium | reverse complement strand
CTAATTGTGAGGCGGTCACCGTGAAAAAACGTCGGAAGAAAAGCAAACTCGGCAAGGACAAGCGCCGCAAACACCATCACTGGCAAGTGACCGTGTACTACCAGGACGGCGAGAAATTTGCGCGCGTGTACATCGACCGCGAAAAAGCTGTCAAATTCGCGGAGCGCCAGAAGAGGTCGCCGGTGGTGCGCACGGCGCGCATCCTGGAAATCGGCTGAGATTCCGCCCGGCCGGGAACCCGCGCGATCTCGAGTTCCGGAAACGCGTCTCCGCTTGTGTCGCCGCGGCGGCAGCTTGTGGGAGATTCGCGCGGCATGATATATATTAAAGACGCTGGACGCAGGAAGCGGCCGTAGTATAGGGGTAGTACGACAGCTTGCCAAGCTGTAGGCGGGGGTTCGAGTCCCCTCGGCCGCTCCAGTTAAATCAGAAAATAGAAATTGGAAAATCGAAAATAGGTGCTGCTCTGTCTGGAGTTTTGCGCCTCCTATTTTCCATTTTCTCTTTTCTATTTTCGTTTTTCGGTGTTCTGATACTATCTGCCTACCGCGCGGTCAGAGAAAGGCTCCATGCTCGTCTATCTTTGCGGACCCATCGAATTTGCGGCGGACGGCGGCCGTCTGTGGCGCAGCAAGCTGACGCCCTTTCTGCGCAATGAGCTGGGCCATCGCGTGTACGATCCCGCCGAGGACGAGAAGAAAAATCTCTCCGACGAAGAAGTGGCCCACTTCCGGGAGTGGAAGACATCGGATACGGAACGCTTCCGCCGCGTCGTGCGCAAGATCATCCAGTTCGATCTCGATTTGATCGAGAACAAAGCCGACTACGTGATCTGCTACTGGGAAGCGGGCGCGGCGGCCAGCGGCAGCGGCGGCACTCCCGCGGAGCTAACCGTAGCCTTCCGCAAAGGCATCCCCGTATATCTTGTCACCGAGGCGCCGCCAGAGCAGGTGAGCGGATGGATGCTGGCCTGCGCCGACCAGGTGTTCCGCACGGTCGAAGAATTGAAAAAATTTCTTCTGGAACGATTCGCGCGAGAACGTCAAACCGCTCTCTGGAAAGAGCAATAATCAAGAATATATGCCGACTCATCAGCCGGCGGGAGGCGCTCTTGAGTGAAGTCGAGTCGATTCGTGCATTTATCGAGGAGCAGAATAAAAAGATTGTCCGCTGGTATGAAGCCGGAAACGTGGACTCCATCGCCGAGGCCTTTGTCGACGACTGCTGGCAGATGCCGCCACACATGGAACCCATCGTCGGCCGAAAAGCGCTGCACGAGTTTTGGAGCAGCGCGGTGCAATGGGGCAAATGGAAATTTACCCTTGATACGCAGGAGGTCGCTGTCAGCGGTTCCCTCGCCGTTGAGCGCGGGAAGTACGTGCTGCGTTTTACAGCCGGCCCCATGGCGCCGCCCGGCCTCAAAACGACCGAGGATAGGGGAAATTACGTAGTGCTGTGGCGGAGGGAAGCAGACAATCATTGGCGGGTCGTGTGGGACGCGCCCGTCAGTTCGGCCCCGCCCGGCTAGGCTCTGCAGGTGCCGGTGGCGAAGTTGAATCATGAAGAAAATTCAAGTTGCGGTGGGAAGCACGCGGCGCCCCAAGCTCAACGCCGTGTGGGAAGCGCTCTCAGTCATTGGCCCGACGCTGCATGAGTCTGCGCTGTACGACGTCGTCGGCGTGGAAGTGGCTAGCGGTGTCAGTCACATGCCGATTTCCCGCGAGGAATTGATGGCCGGCGCGCGCGGGCGCGCCGATGCGCTGGTGCGCATGGGCCGCGAACGCGGCGAGGCGTGGGAATATTTTGTCGGGCTCGAAGGCGGTTTCGACGTGGTGCACGAAAACGGCGCGCGGATCGTCTTCCTGCAGAGCTGGGCCTACGTGACCGACGGCACGCGCGGGGCGTACGGGCAGTCCGGTGCGATTCTGGTGCCCGAACCGCTGGCAAAAAAGGTTGTTGATGAAGGCGTGGAGCTGTCCGTGGCTATTGATACGTTTTCCGGCGAGCAGGGCATCCGCGACGCGCAGGGCGCGTGGGGAGTGTTCACGCGGAACCTGCACACCCGTCAGGATTCGTTCCGCTCAGCGGTGATTTACGCGTTCGCGCCATTTTTTAATTCCTCACTGTACGGCAGGTTGTAGCCCGCCTCTTCAGAGGCTGGTTCTGCACCAAACTCAAAATCGCCGCGTCCCGAAGTCTCGGAAGATGACGCGCGCTACACGAGGCTGAAAATCCACAGGGAGATGTGCTAGCGTAGCCGCAGGAGGCGGGACTCGTGGACATCGTCAAAGGAAATATGGGCTGGATCGAAGTGATCGTCGGCCCGATGTTTTCAGGGAAAAGCGAAGAGCTGATTCGCCGGCTGCGGCGCGCGGAAATTGCGCGGCAGCGCGTGCAGATTTTCAAGCCGTTCATCGACCAGCGCTACGCCAACACGGAAATCGTTTCGCATTCCGGACTGGGCATCCGCTCGGATAACGTGCGCACCGCCGTGGAAGTGTTGCAAAAAGTCGAGCCGCGCACGGAAGTCGTGGGCATTGACGAAGCGCAATTCCTGGGCGAAGACCTGGTGGACGTTTGCACCAAGCTGGCCGATTCCGGCAAGCGCGTGATCGTCGCGGGGCTGGACACGGACTTCATGGGCCGGCCCTTCGAGCCCATGCCGCGGCTGCTCTCGGTGGCCGAGGAAATTCACAAGCTGCTGGCCATTTGCGTGCGCTGCGGAAATCCGGCGGTGCACACGCAAAGACTCGTGGCGTCGGAGGAGTTGATTGTCGTCGGCGCGGGCGGAATGTACGAGGCGCGCTGCCGGCGGTGCTTCGAACCGCAGTTGGCGCATGAAAAAATTGAGGAAGAAAAACGCGGGACAG
>DASYRO010000517.1:0-5297 GCA_036004385.1 Candidatus Acidiferrales bacterium | reverse complement strand
CACGACGTCGTGCACGACGACGTGATACGTCGTCCCTGCTTCGACAAACGTCTTCTCGGCATACCCGGAAATTTCCAGCGGCGAATCCGCGAACGTGTCGAAATCGGGCGAGGCAAATGTGTTCTCCGCCATGCGCAGCATTCCCGTGGCCACGCGCCAGCCTGCGGGCGTCGCGATCACCAGTCGCACCGGCCGTTCTTTTCCGCTCACCAGGTACATCCACACCGCCGGGCCGCCGATAAACGCGTGCTGTTCGTTGTACTGCGCCCAATTATTCGCCAGCGTGTTGGCGTACATCTTGTATTGGATGGTGACCGCCGTCGCGCCGCCGGTGTCCACGCGCCACGTCTGCTTGTCCGTTTTGCGCCAGGCGAGTTCATTTCCGCCCGGCCCAGTGGCGCGGAAGCCCTCCACATTTTTTGCGTAATCATTCACCACGTACGAACCGGGCGCCCACGCGGGCATGGCGAATTCGGCGGCTGGCCCTTTCAGTCCGCTAGCGTGCAACGAAACTTCCAGCAGATGCGAACTAGGTTTGCCGAACCGCAACTCATATTCCAAGGTCTGCGCCGCCGCCGCGCTAGCCGACAAAACAAATGCCAGTGCCGCAACTGCCATCCAGAAAACTCGTCGCATGTCTTTGCGCATGGTCGCCGCCTGATGAGCTGCGGATTTATTCCGCCGCTCGTTGGGTTCCGATTTTCAGTTTTCGAATTTCGTGGTTCGGTATTTCCAGTACGCCGACATTTGGGCCAGTGTCGCTCCTACGGAATCCAGAAGCACGTCCCGCATGGCGAACCCGCGCACCGGCACAAACCATTGGTGGTACTCGTCCAGCGCGGCATAAGCGACGGCGAGGAGCAGTGCCATTGCGCTCCGACGCCAACTCCAGCCGCGAGCCTCGCCCCGCACGCCACGCAGCACCAGCCAGCCGAACACAAAATAATTCGCGACGTGCGCGGCCTTGCGGATTACGAGATGGATGCGCGCCAGCGTCTCGGCGTCCGCCTGCGGCAGCAGCCATCTTAGAAAAGGAATGATAAAACGCGAAGTATTCGCGCCGCTGAAGACCTCGGTGGACAAGAAAAAGATGACGCAAGCCCAAGCAATCGCCGGCCACCAGTATTTCAGCGCCCTCATCTCGCGGAACAATTCATTCCAGCCTGTAGTTCGGCGCTTCTTTGGTGATGATGACGTCGTGCACGTGGCTTTCGCGCAGGCCCGCCGAAGTGATGCGCACAAACCGCGCGCGTTCGTGCAGTTCCTGGAGCGTGGACACGCCGCAATAGCCCATGCCGCTCTTCAGTCCGCCGACAAGCTGTTCGACCAGCCCGCTCAGCGGCCCCTTATACGGCACGCGCCCTTCGACGCCTTCGGGCACGGATTTGCCCCGGTCCGCGGATTCCTGTGCGTAGCGGTCCGCGGAGCCTGCTTCCATCGCCCCGAGCGAACCCATCCCGCGGTAGGACTTGAACGTACGTCCCTGATAGAGAATCGTCTCGCCCGGCGATTCCTCGGTCCCGGCAAACAATCCGCCGATCATCACCGTGGACGCGCCCGCGGCAATGGCCTTGGTGATGTCGCCGGAAAATTTCACGCCGCCGTCGGCGATCAGGGGAACGCCGGTGCCTTTCGCCGCGCGTGACGCTTCCATGATGGCCGTAATTTGCGGCACGCCGGCGCCGGTGACGACGCGCGTGGTGCAGATGGACCCGGGCCCAATGCCCACCTTCAGCCCGTCGAGGCCCAGCTTAATCAGGTCCCGCGCGCCCTCGAACGTGCCGACGTTTCCCGCGAGCACCTGCATTTCCGGCAATCGTTGCTTCACGGTCTTGATGGCTTCCATCACGCGGGTGGAATGCCCGTGCGCGGTATCAATGGCCAGTACGTCGGCGTGAGCTTTGGCCAATGCCTGCGCGCGTTCCAGAAAATCACCGGTGGCGCCGATGGCCGCGCCGACGCGCAATCGGCCGTGGTCGTCCTTTGCGGCATTGGGGTAATCGCGTTTTTTCTGGATGTCCTTGACGGTGATGAGTCCCTTGAGGTTGTAATCCTTGTCCACGACCAGCAATTTTTCGATGCGATGACGCTGCAGCATGTGTTCGGCTTCGTCGAGCGTCGTGCCCACTGATACGGTCACCAGCTTTTCTTTGGTCATCACCGCGTTCACCGGCTGGTCGAGGTTGCGCTCGAAGCGCAGATCGCGGTTGGTGAGGATACCTACGAGTCTCGCGCCGCGCGTAACGGGGAGGCCGGAGATGCGGTACTTGGCCATGATGGCCAGCGCGTCGCGCACGGTGAGTTCCGGCTCAATCGTCACCGGCGCGACAATCATGCCGCTCTCCGAGCGCTTCACGCGGTCCACTTCTTCCGCCTGTTTCTCGATGCTCATGTTGCGGTGGATGAAACCGATGCCGCCCTGCCGCGCGATGGCGATCGCCAGCCGGGCCTCCGTCACCGTATCCATGGCTGCGGAGACGATTGGAATATTCAGTTCGAGCTTGCGCGTCAGCCAGGTGCGCGTTTCCACCTGCGTCGGCAGCACCGAAGAAAGCCCCGGCACCATCAACACGTCGTCGAACGTCAACCCTTCAGGAATCGCTCCGTCCGCCATAAATAAACTTCCACCTTCCGTAGTGGTCTAGAAACATTTCAGCCCAGCGAGTGACCGCTGGGCTCGGCATTGCTCCATCTTGTGACAAAAACCTTCATAAGTGAAACTGCCATTCTATGTGGCTGCGCGTGACGCGTCAAGCGCGCGAACGTGCGTGACAATTCGCGCGCCTACAGCGATCCATCCGGCTTCATTTTGTAATACTCCGTCTGATTTCCCGCCAACGGCTTCACGCGTTCCAGCAATGCTGTTTTTTCTTTTTCGCTCATGGGCTTGAATTCCTGCGCGAGCTTGGCGTTTTCGTCGAGCTGCTCGATGGTCTGCGCGCCGCTAATCAGAACGTGCACGGGCAAGCTCCACACATAGGGGAGCGCTTCCTTCGCGCGCGCCACACCTTTTTGCAGCATCCACCCTCCGGCCATGGACTTCATGGCCAGCACTCCGGTCTTTCGCTTCACCAGTTCCGGCAGCACGGCCTTCTCAAAACTCCGGTAGAATGGATCCACCAGATTCAGCGGCATCTGCACGGTATCGAAATTGTAGGACTCGAGCGCCTTCAGGATCACGTCCGGATTTTTGTGTCCGCTCACGCCGATGAAGCGGACCTTTCCGGCCTTTTGCGCGGCCAGCGCTGCTTCCATGGCGCCATTCGGTCCAAAGACGGCATCCAAATCCGGCTGGAGTTTCACACTGTGAATTTGCCACACGTCCAAATAATCCGTGCGCAGCATGCGCAGGCTGGTGGCCAGCTGCTGTTCGGCTTCCTCGCGGCTGCGACCGAGCACCTTGGTCATGAGCACGATATTTTTACGCTTGCCTTCGAGGACTTTTCCCAAGCGTTCCTCGCTGACTCCATAGTCCCGAGCGGTATCGAAGAAATTGATTCCCAGATCCAGCGCGCGGCGGCCCAGCTCGATGGCTGGCTCGTCCGTTTGATAAAGTCCCAGCCACGCGGCGCCAAAACCCAGCATTGTGCAGCTCAGCCCGGTGCGTCCCAGCACGCGGCGGGGAATTTCCTTTGCGGGTGGGCCGGCCCACAGCGACAACGCCGCAGGCAGTCCGGCCAGCGTACGCAGAAAGCCGCGTCGAGAGTTCACCGTGTGTTTGCTCCTGGTGCCGTATGGAATGGGCCGAGTGCGATTAGGACGATACCCGATTTCGCGCGGCGCGTCACCCCGCGTTGCAGCATTTCCGGGCGTGTCGTACATTGATAGCGTGATTCCGTTTGAACCGCATCCGCTCCTGCGCAATGCACACTTGATGACGCTGGTCGCGACGCGTTTGCCGCGCAAGTTTCGGCACCTGACACCGCACGTCGAGCGACTCTTTGAAGTCGAGCCCGGCTCACAAATCCTCGGCCACTGTCACTGGCAAAAGGAGCCGCGCCGCCATTCCACGCTGGTGCTGGTGCACGGGCTGGAAGGCTCCACAGAATCTCTCTACATGCTGGGCACAGCAAATAAAGCGCTCGCCGCGGGCTTTAACGTCATCCGCCTGAACCAGCGCAATTGCGGCGGCACGGAGCGATTGACGCCTACGCTCTATAACAACAGCCTCTCCGGCGATTACCGCGCCGTAGTGACGGAGCTGATAGAACGAGACCTCTTGCCGGAAATCTTCATCGCCGGCTGGAGCATGGGCGGAAATCTAGTGCTGAAAATGGCGGGGGAATTTAGTGAAACATTTCCCGCGGCGCTGCGCGGCGTCGCCGCCGTTTGCCCGTCGTTTGACCTGCTCGTTTCCGCGCCGGTGTGTGACGCTCCGCAGAATCGTTTCTACCGCTGGCACTTCGTCCGCAACCTCAAGCGACGCTACCGCACGAAAGTGCAACTCTTTCCCGAACGCTACAAACTTGACGGCTTGGAGCGCATTATCAGCATCGGGGATTTTGACAACCTTGTCACCGCACCGAATTTCGGATACCGCGATGCCACGGACTACTACGACCGCGCCAGCGCCATCCGCGTGGTCGCGGCAATTCGCGTGCCTACGCTGGTCCTCACCGCGCAGGATGACCCACTCATCCCCTTCGAATCGTTTCAGAAGCCGGAGCTGGTGAGAAATCAGCACATCACCCTGGTCGCACCAGAGCGCGGCGGCCACTGCGGCTTTGTTTCGCGCCGCGATGGTGACGAGCGATTCTGGGCCGAAGCCCGCATCATCGAATTTTGCATTGGCCGCTCGGTCGTTACGGCAAAACGAAAAACGACCAGCGAATAAGTAACGGATGCGCGGTTAGCGGCGTCCAAAGATTCAGATACCTGCGCGGATGACACGCTTTCTACAAGCCGTATTACTACTCAGCTTGATTTGCGCCGTGGTTCTACGGGTGGACTCGGCGCCCGGTTCTGCGCCAACCGTGGGAGCAATCGTCCTCGACGGTGGCGCAGCCTCACCGGCTGTCGTGTCACGATTTGTTGAACTGGCGGGTAGCCAGCGCGCAAGGATTATTTATGTACCCACCGCCGCATCTTCATTGAAACTAGGCGACGTAATTTACGATCCGGATTCGAAGGAAGGAAGCACAGAGCAGAAAAGTTTTCAGCAGGAACTACACAAGCTGTTGGGCGTGGAACAAGTCACGATTCTGCACACAAGGTCTCGCAAAGAGGCCGATACTGAAATGTTCTCCGCTCCGCTACGAGCCGCCACCGGCATCTGGTTTAGCAGCGGTAATGCCGGA
>DASYRO010000516.1:0-6104 GCA_036004385.1 Candidatus Acidiferrales bacterium | reverse complement strand
ATTCTGGGTGTCGCGGAAGAATTGGCGTCAGCCGGGGTCAGGCTCATTCAATATCGCGACAAACAGATCTCTGCGCGCAACTTGCTTTTCCTCGCTCGCGAATTCGTCTCTCTTTGTACAAGACACAGTGCCCGCTTTATGGTAAATGACCGCCCGGACGTGGCTGCGCTTGCCGGCGCCGGCGGTGTTCACGTCGGGCAGGATGATGTGCCCGTGGAGGGCGCACGGGCCGTCGTCGGCTCTGATTGCTGGGTGGGGATTTCAACGCACAACGAAGCGCAATTGCTGGCCGCGGACGCGACCTCGGCGGACTACATCGCCGTCGGTCCCGTCTTTGCCAGTTCGACCAAGCAACAGGCCGACGCGGTGGTCGGCATCGAGCTTGTTCGCTGGGCTCGCGAACAGACTCAGAAACCCCTTGTGGCTATCGGCGGCATCACTGTCGAGAACGCGGAGCAGGTCTGGCGCGCAGGAGTCGATTGCGTGGCCGTGGCCCGCGATTTGATGGCCGCGGCAAGTCCCGCGACACGAGCGCGTGAATATTTGCAACTGGCTGAGAATTTGTAGCGGCAACCAGCGCTGGGTCTGCGCAGGTTGCCATTCGGTGCACGCGTTGAGGAATGATGTCTGAAACCGCACGAACGATAACGCCAGCAGCCGGCGCTGCCGAACATCGCGAATTCGTGCGCGAACTCGGCCCGCTCGATTCGACCATGATCGTCATTGGCTCGATGATCGGGTCGGGCATTTTCATCGTTTCCGCGGACATCACGCGCCTGGTCGGCTCGCCCGGAGGATTGCTGGCCGTGTGGATTGTCACCGGCGTCCTCACGGTCACTGCCGCGCTTTCCTACGGGGAATTAGCCGCCATGATGCCCCGCGCCGGCGGGCAGTACGTTTATTTGCGCGAAGCGTATTCGCCCATGTGGGGCTTCCTCTACGGCTGGACGCTTTTCCTGGTGATTCAGACCGGCACCATCGCCGCTGTGGGCGTGGCCTTCGCGCGATTCCTCGGCCTGCTCATCCCCTGGATTTCGCCCAGCGTGTGGATCGTCCAGCCCATCAACATTTCTTCCGGGTACGCGATCAGCCTTTCTTCGCAGCAACTCATCGGCGTCGCCTCGATTTTGTTTCTGAGCGCGCTGAACACGCGCGGTCTGCACATCGGCAAGATTATTCAAAACGTGTTTACTTCGGCCAAGACGCTTTCCCTATTTGGCCTGATCGTGGTGGGCATCCTATTGGGACGCAGCGCCGGAGCCATTAGCGACAATTTCTCCAATTTTTGGACGGTGCGCAGCGCCGATCCGATTCGCCCGGATTTCTTTCCGGTCGCGGAGGTAGCGGCCGGAGCGGGCTTCATCGGCATGCTGGTAGCATTCTGCGTGGCGCAGGTGGGGTCGCTCTTTTCCGCGGACGCCTGGAATAACATCACCTTTACCGCGGGAGAAGTGAAAAATCCGCAGCGCGATATTCCGCTTTCTCTGGCCCTGGGCACTGGCATCGTCATCACGCTGTACACGCTGGCCAACGTCGCCTATCTCGTTATGCTGCCGCTCGCGCAGATACAGCACGCGCCGGACGATCGAGTGGCCACCGCCGCGCTGCAGAATATTTTCGGCCCAGCGGCCGCGATCATTATGGCGGTGCTCATTATCATTTCCACGTTCGGCTGCAATAACGGGCTCATCCTGGCCGGCGCGCGCGTGTACTACGCCATGTCGCGCGATGCTTTATTCTTTAAGTCCACCGGCCGCCTGAATGACAAACTGGTGCCCGCCGTTGGCCTGATTCTGCAGGGCCTGTGGGCCGCGTTTCTGGTTCTCCCCCGCACTCGTCTGTACGACGCCGCAGGGGCGCCGCGGCTCGATCCGGCCACCGGCATGCAGCAATACGGCAATCTCTACAGCGATCTTCTCAACTACGTTGTTTTTTCCGTGCTGATATTCTACGTCTTGACGATCGCGGGGATTTTCATTCTCCGCCGCAAGCGCCCGGATGCGCCGCGGCCGTATCGTGCGTTCGGTTATCCGGTAGTGCCGCTGCTGTACATCGTGGCGGCCTCGACCATAATGCTCGTGCTGATTCTCTACCGGACGCAAACGACCTGGCCGGGACTGCTGATTGTGCTGCTCGGCATTCCCGTTTATTACTTTTGGCACCACAAAGAAACGAAGAGTTCCTGAGCTCTGGTTTATGATTTCTGACTTGTGATTTTTCAGAGGAGGCGTTCGATGGCTGATCCGTTGTTCGCCAGAAAGCCCATGGCCCAGCTCCTCAGCGAAGCGGGCGAAACCGGGGAGCACACGCTGAAACGCACGCTGGGACCGATTTCGCTGACCGCGCTGGGCATCGGCGCCATTATCGGCGCGGGCATTTTCGTGCTCTCCGGATTGGGCACGCACTACGCCGGGCCGGGCTTGATGCTTTCGTTCGTCATTTCCGGTTTGGGCTGCGCGTTTGCCGGCCTGTGCTACGCCGAATTCGCAGCCATGATTCCACTGGCAGGCAGCGCGTACACCTACGCCTACGCCACCCTCGGCGAACTCTTTGCCTGGATCATCGGCTGGGACTTGATTCTCGAGTACGCCATGGGCGCCAGCACGGTTTCTTCCGGCTGGTCCAACTACTTCATCAAGTTCATGCACATTTTCAAGGTTGATATTCCGCTTTGGCTGGCCTACGACCACTGGACGGCGCTGAACGTCGCCAAAAAGATGGTGGCGCGAGAGATTGTGCAGCGCGACTATGCGAACCTGGCGGCGGGCAGCCGCGAGTTTGTGGACATGATCGACACCGTCGCCAAAGCGGGCTCGGCGGAACTGATGCAGCGCGCCCACGAACTGGTTGGCGCGCCGAACATCTTCGGCATCGACATCGGCTTCAACCTGCCGGCCTTCTGCATCGCGCTGATCATCACAGCGATTCTGGTGATCGGCATTAAGGAAAGCGCGAGCTTCAATGCCGTGATCGTGGCCGTTAAGGTGTCGGTCGTGCTGTTTGTGATTTTCGTCGGCTTCCAGTACGTGGATTCGTCCAATTGGGGCCTGAGCAGTTGGGAGACGTTCGCGCCCATGGGATTCGGAGGCATCGGGGCCGGAGCGGCGTACATATTCTTCGCATACATTGGATTTGACGCCGTCTCTACCACCGCGCAGGAGGCCAAAAATCCGCAGCGAGATCTGCCGATCGGCATCATTGCTTCGCTGCTCGTGTGCACGGTCCTTTATATTCTCGTTGCGGCAGTGTTGACCGGCATGGTGCCATGGAAGTCAGTGAACGTCGAAGCGCCCATCGCGCAAGCGTTTCTGGACCACGGCCTGACCAAGGCGTCGTTCCTGATTACGTTTGGCGCGCTGGCCGGTCTGACGAGCGTGATGTTGGTCATGCTGCTGGGCCAGACGCGCGTGCTGTACTCCATGGCGAAGGATGGATTATTGCCCAGCGGATTTTTCGCGGCAATCCATCCAAAATTCCGTACACCATGGAAGAACACGATGCTGGTGGGACTCGCCGCGGCCATCGTGGGCAGCCTGACGCCGATTGACGATATCGGGAAAATGGTCAACATCGGCACGCTGCTGGCGTTCGTCATCGTGTGCATCGCCGTGCTCGTACTCCGCAAAACGGACCCCAACCAGGCGCGGCCGTTCAAAACGCCGTTGGTGCCCTGGGTGCCGATTCTCGGCATCGGCTTCAACGGCTACATGATGTACAAGCTCGGCTGGATCAACTGGGCGCGCTTGATTATCTGGCTGATCATCGGCCTGGTGATTTATTTCACCTACAGCCGCCACCACAGCAAAATCGGCAAACGCTCGAGGGCGTAGGTTTCCCACTACGGAGGCTGCCGTCAGCAGCATGAGTTGCCGGCCGCGCAGCCGGAAACATTGCTCTGCACCGAAGTCCTCTGATACTTTTTCCTGCGTGCCGCTGGGCGCGGGCCGGAGGCCCCGTGCGCGTGCCGCCTCACCGCAGCCCTGTAGCATCTCAATTCTCCTATGTCTCACTCGCCCTCAACGAACCTGCGCCAGTTCTGGCGGCGCCTGACCAGCCTGGACCTCTCGGCGTTGGTGGTGGCGGTGTTGTTCGCGCTGATGTGGTTGGCTCGCGCGGCGGGTTACGAGCTTCCGTTGTTGCTGGCCACGCTCGTCCAGTTTTTCTTCTACTTTTTCATCGGCGGCTACTTGCTTTATCGCCTGGGCACGGCGTTTCGCGGGCGCCTGTTGTGGAGCCTGCGTAATAAGCTGGTCGTTGCGTATCTCTTTATCGCAGTGGTGCCGGTGTTGCTGCTGCTGGCGCTGGCCGGCGCAACGGCCACGCTGGCATCGAGACAACTTGCCGCGTATCTCCTCTACAACGATGTGCAAAGACGCATTGAGCGGCTGCAGGCGCTGACCGCCAGCGTGGCGGCCCTGCCGGAGGTTTCGGAACGCGTTGCTGAAAGCGCGAACGGACTAGAAGCGCGGCCGGCCGTCGCCGCGGCTGTCTCGGCGGCGAGAGGTTCCTTGCCCGGCCTCGTCGTGGATCATCGCCTTGGCCCCGCAGTCCTTAAAGGCATGGGCGGTCCCGAAGCTTCGGGACGCCGTTTCGCGGACTTGGTGCAAGCGGATGACCAGGTGTGGCTGGTGGCGGCAATGGCGCGTGGCAACGGCGCAGCTTCGCCGGCGATTTCGTTGGCTGTGCCTTTGAGCGCGGACCTCATCGACATGCTGGTTCCCGAACTCGGTCCGCTGCAGTTCAGCATCACACGGCCGCCGACAAACTCCGATTCAGCCGAAACAGTGAGATCAGTGGGCAACGCCAGCTTTGTAACGCTTCGCGAAGTCGAGACACGCGGGCGATTCCTTCCCGCGGCAAGAAACTGGTTCGATTTCAGGGTGGACGGCCTCACGAAATTCTCGGTCGTCCTATTGAGCAAGGATAATTCTCCCCCGCTGCGCAGCACGCTGTTTGGCAGCACGGTGACGCGAGCCTCCATTCTGAGCCGCCGGCTGTTTTCCGATCCGGGCGACGTCGGCAATCTATTCGTGGCCGGCCTGTTCCTGATGGGAGGAATTTTTCTGATTCTGGAAGTGGTGGCCTTGCGCGCGGGCATTCGCCTGACGCGCACCATCACTTCCGCCGTGGACGATCTCTATCGCGCCACGCAGGTTGTGCGCTCCGGCGATTTCAGCAGCCGCGTGCAGGTGCAGGGCCGCGACCAGCTCGCCGAGCTGGGCGATTCATTCAATTCCATGACCGGCTCCATCAGCGCGCTCGTCGAAGAGCAGCGCCAGCGCCAGCGCCTGGAAAATGAAATCTCCATCGCCCGCGAAGTGCAGTCTCAGCTCTTTCCGCAGAAGCTGCCGGCGGTTCCCGGCGTGGAGCTGGCCGCTGTGTGCCGCGCGGCGCGCATGGTCAGCGGCGATTACTATGATTTTGTGCAGCTCGGTCCGCAGCGCGTCGGCATGGCCCTGGCGGACATCAGCGGCAAGGGAATTTCCGCGGCGCTGTTGATGGCCAGCCTGCAGGCGGCGTTTCGCAGCCAGTTGCTGGAAGAAGCCGTGCTGGTGGGGAGCACGGCGGAACTGGTGACGCGCCTGAACCGTCACCTCTTCCTGAACACGTCTGATGACCGCTACGCCACGCTGTTCTACGCCGTGTATGATTCTTCGACGCGTTTGCTGCATTATACGAATGCCGGCCATTTGCCGCCGTTGCTGGTCGCCGGCGAGCGCGTGCAGCGGCTTGAAGATGGCGGCATGGTCGTGGGACTGTTCGACGATTGTACGTACGAGCAGGGCTGCGTCACCGTGGAACCGGGGAGCCTTCTGGTAGGATTCAGCGACGGACTCACGGAGCCGGAAAACGTGTATGGCGAGCAGTTCGGCGCGCGCCGCCTGGCGGGGGAGGTGGTGCGCCACCGGCACGCCGCGCCGGAGCGCCTGGCGGAATTGCTCATCGCCGCCGCCGAGGAGTGGGGCCAATCTCCGGAGCAAGCCGACGACATGACCGTGGTCGTCGTGCGCATGTAGCCGCCAGCGAAACACATGACGCTTCGACAAAGAGTAGCGCTGATCACCGGAGGAACTCGCGGTATCGGCAAAGGCGTGGCCCTGGCC
>DASYRO010000515.1:0-3102 GCA_036004385.1 Candidatus Acidiferrales bacterium | reverse complement strand
ACCAGCAAAACCAGCGTCGCCAGGCTCCGTTGTTTCTCCGCTCGCTCCGCCGCTGCGTCTTCCAAGCGGGCGCGCACACGTTGCACGAGCATCGGCGAAGGCTGCGGCGTTGGCAGGCTCTTCAAACCGCCCGCCAGCACGTGCCAGCGCTCGAGCTCCGCGGCGCATTCCTCGCAAGCGGCAAGGTGCCGGTCGAGTTCCGCTTGCTCATCCGGCTCAAGTGCGCCCGCCACGGCGAGGGAGAGCCATGTGCGCAAGGTTTCGTGACTCGCCGCCTTCCGTTTCATTTTTTCTCGGTCGGTCATTGCCAGACCTCCGCCGGGCCGCGCGTTTCGAGTTTCCTTCGCAGGTCTTCGAGCGCGCGCCGCAGCCGCGTCTTCACGGTTGACAGCGGCGCCTCCAGCACTTCGGCGATTTCTTCCAGCTTCATCTCTTCCTCAAATCGCAGCGTGAGCACTTCGCGGTACATCGCCGAGAGTAATTGCATGGCTTCGGCGAGCCGCGCAGCGCGTTCCTCTTGGAGGACACGGTCCAGCGCCGACTCTCCCGGGCTCGCGATGTATTCCTCTCGCGATTCACCCGAAGGCAGCGGCTCATCCAGGCTTTCCGGCCGGTACCTGCGCAGATAATCGATGGCCAGATTCCGCGCCACGCGAAAGAGCCAGGGCTCAAAGCCGCGGCGCGCGTCGTACTGCCGCACCTTTTCCGCGACGCGCAGCCAGGTCTGCTGAAACAAGTCATCGGCGGTCGCCGGGTCGCGCACCATCCGCAACAAGTAACGATAGAGGCGGTTCTGATAGCGCTCCAGCAGCGCTCCGAGCGCCTCCGGATCTCCCTTGCGCAGACGCGCAACGTCGCTTTCGACGGCCACTCGCGCCTCCCACAGGTTCTCTATGGTTCCCGTCATCATACGCATCCTGTATACGATCCGGGGCGCCAAAAAGACTCATTCTGCCCATCGAGCCATCAGCCTCTTCCTCTCCGCGCTCTCCGTTCCTCTCCGCCCTCCGCGTTAATGTTTTGTCGTTGCTCTAACTCTTTAACGTTCTTCCCGCATTGATCGCCGGTTTCCAATGGTTCTTGTCTGTGTATGCTAAAATGACGCCTCCATGCATCCTCACGTGCGCCATTTGGTGGAGCTGCAAGCCGTGGACACGCGCTTGAACGAGGTACGCGCGCGGCTTGCCGTTTTCCCCAAGCATCTGGCGGAGGTCAACGCCCGCGTGGAAGCCGCGCGCCAGCAACTGGCCCACGCCAAAGAAGCGCTCACCAAGAGCCTGAAGGACCGCAAGACTTACGAGATGGACGTCGACCAGGGGAAGGAAAAGGTCCGCAAGTACAGGGATCAGACCGCCTCCGTAAAAACCAACGAGGCTTACAGGGCGCTGCTCCACGAAATTGAGCTGGCCGAAAAAGAAATCGCCGCCGCGGAAGACCGCCTGCTGGAGCGCATGGTCGCCGGAGAAGATTACGTCCGCCAGGTGAAAGCCGCGGAAAAAACGCTCGCGGAAATGGAAGCCGCCGCGAAAACCGAGCAGCAAGCCATCTCCGCCGAATATGCCGCCGCGGATAAACAGCGCGTCGCGCTCGAAGCCGAACGCAAGACGGCGGTGGCCACGGTCCCCGAGGATTTGCTGGATATGTATCAGAAGCTTGCAGACCGTCACGGCGGCATCGCGCTCGCGGAAGTCCGCGAGGATGAGTCCTGTTCGATGTGCCGCGTGCGCGTCCGCCCGCACACGTATCAATTATTGCGCGACCCTACCAACGAACAAATTTTCCACTGCGAAACGTGCACGCGCATTCTCTATTCGGCGCCGCATCCGCCCGCGGCACAGCCCCAACCGGTTTCGCAGTCCTCCGAATCCAGTGAAAGCTGACACGCCACGCTTTGTGGGTCGGGGCTTCAGCCCCGACACGAATTGCCGTGTTCGATTTCGGGCTTCAGCCCCTGAAGTACGAGAACCGTGAAAGGAATCGCCCGTTGAAGAAGCGCCGCACAAAATCATCCGCGCATCGCCCGCGGCTCTTCGCTGAACCGGAGCGTCCCGCCGATCTGCACACCACGCACATTGACGGCGCGGCCCGCGGCAATCCGGGTCCCGCCGCGTATGCGGTCGTCGTCCGCCGCCCCGACGGCTCGCTGCTCAAGGAAATCGGAAAATATATCGGCCGCGCCACCAACAACGTCGCCGAATACTACGCGCTCATTGCCGCGCTGGATTTTGCTGCCAGCGCGGGCATCGCCCATCTCCGCGTGCTGAGCGATTCCGAATTGCTCGTGCGGCAAATGCAGGGACTCTACAAAGTGAAGAACGCGGACCTGCGGCCGCTCTTCGAACGCGCCAAAAAAACCGCCGGCAGTCTCGCCTACTTCGCCATCGAGCACGTCCGCCGCGAAGCCAATAGCGACGCCGACGCGCTGGCCAACGAGGCGCTCGACCGCACTGACAGTCACACTCGAATTCAGGGAATTGAACGCAGCGGCGAACCCGGGGAAGCGGACACCGTTCGAAAAATCATTCCCCAACCGCGTCTCAGGACGTCACGAATCCGCGCGCGCTACCACAACGGCACGCTCCTTCCCGCCGCGCCGCTCGATCTCCCCGAAGGCGCCATCGTGGACCTCACCATCCATCTTCGCCCTGTAAAGTAGCTCGACCGGTCGTTTGCAATGTGTACTTTCTTCCGCGTTCCTGGTTCCTCGTGCTTATTTTCGGACTTCTTCAAGAATAAGCGTCTCCACTTGCGCCCACACTTCCGGATCCTGCTCCATCTTCACATGTGCATTGCGGAAGACTTTCTGGTACCAGCGCCCGTCGGAAAGATCCACTTTCTTGCCGCGATATTTGTATTGGTAATTGCCCGCAATGGCTGTCTGCGCGGCGTCTTCCGCATGCAGCTCACGCTCGCCGCGAATAAAGAAATAATCGTCGCGCTGGTAAAAATTCACCGCGCGGCGCACGTTCGACGGCACCTCGGAGTCGTCCACACCCACGCTGTCAATTTGCACGGCGAGAAGCACTGGCACGCCGAGCGGCTTCAGCTCCTTGCACAACTTGTTTACGGCTGCGCCGCCGAAACTCTGCCCGAAAATAATCA
>DASYRO010000514.1:0-6071 GCA_036004385.1 Candidatus Acidiferrales bacterium | reverse complement strand
CGCAAGCACTTCAGCGCCGGAAACCGCGGCGCCGGCGGGATCGGAAACGACGCCGGTAATCGTGGCGTCGGACTGGGCAAACACGGTAAAGCCGGAAAGACAAATCGCGACGAGCAGCACAACCGTTCGAACTTTCATGGATTCTCCTTTCTCCCTCACGCGCGGGAGGCAAAGGCTGGCCGAATTCGGAAAAATTCGGCTGCGGACTCCGCCGGTCTCCTGGCTTGGCGGCAGGCACTTGGCGCGGCCTTCCCATCCCGAGTGTGCGGGACAGTGGCGCGCACCGGTTCGAATGCCGCTTCACAGTCGCGCGGCGGCGACGGATTTTCACCGTCTTCCCGTGCACGGAGTCTGCGGGTTGATCAACGCAGTGTGTGTTGCGCGGCAAAGTGCACCGCGCAGAACACGCCGCAGGAATTTCCTCTTCACAAATCCTCGCGCCGCGCATAAGCGGTTACGCGCGGGCGGCCCGTGGGGCTTGTTTCCACTTCCAATGACGCGCCGAACACTTTCTCGAGTAATTTGCGGTCATATACTTCCGCGGGCATTCCGCAGCTCAGACACTTTCCGCGGTGCAGCAGCGCAACCTGGTCGGCAAATTCCGCGGCCAGGTTCAACTCGTGCGTGACGACGACGACGGTATAGCCGTGATCTTCCGCCAGCCGTCGAAGCTGCTGGAGCAGCTCCACCTGCGCGCCGATATCCAGGTGCAGCGTGGGTTCGTCGAGCAGAAGCAGCAGGGGCTGCTGGGCCAGCGCGCGCGCCAGCACGACTTTCTGTTTTTCGCCGCCGGAAATCTGGTGCATCCACCGGGCGCCCAAGTGCGCCACGCCGACCTGCGCCAGCGATTGCTCGGCAATCTCCAAATCTTTCGCCGATTCGAAGCGCAGCGTCTGGCCATGTGGATGGCGTCCTTGCAGGACGTATTCGCCCACGCGGATGGGAAAGAGCAGCGGGCTTTCCTGCTGCACGACAGCGATGCGCTGTGCGCGGGTGCGCGCGTCGAGCGCGCTGACTTCGAAGCCGTCGAGATGCACACGGCCGGAAAGCGGGCGCAGTGCGCCGGAAATCAACCGCAGCAGCGTGGATTTGCCGCTGGCGTTGGGGCCGACGATGGCCACTAGTTCGCGCCGCCGCGCTTGCAGGCTGGTCGCTTCCAGCGTGAAGAGGGGAGCGGATTTTTTGTCGGCGGCAGAGTAGGCGTAGCTGGCCTGCTCCACGCTAAGGCGAACGGCGCGCGACGCCGCGGGAACTGCAGCCGAAGTTGCCGCACCCGGCCTGAGCGTGACGTCGCTCATTGCAGCCTCCGCCGCAGCAGGTAGATGAACACCGGTGCGCCGGCCATCGCCGTCATCGCGCCGACAGGAAGCTCCGTGGGGAAAACGATGGTGCGCGCCATCGTGTCTGCGATGACGATGGCAATCGCGCCGCCGATCGCCGTCGTGGGAATCAGCAGGCGATGATCGGAGCCGAAGATCATGCGCATCACATGCGGCACGATCAGACCGACGTAGCCGATAGCGCCGCTGACGGACACGGCAAGGCCCGTCAGCAGCGACGCGGAAACATAGACGATCAGCTTAACGCGCCGCACGTCCACGCCGAGGTGCATGGCTTCCTGCTCACCGGAGAGGAGCAGGTTCAAATCCGCCGCCGTGGAATAGATCGCCCCGATGGCAATCCCCAGGAGTCCGAACATCCACCACTTATTGATCGGCGTGCTTGTGGAGGTCAAATCGCCCATCAGCCAGAAAGCGATGCCGCGGGTCTCGCCGCCGGAAAGCGTCGTCATCAAAAACATGATGACCGCGGAGAGAAACGACGCGCAGATAATTCCGGCGAGGAGCAGCGTAGGCGTGTCGAGTTGCCCGCCGCGGCGGCCGAGCAGATAGACGCCGGCGATCGTAGCCAGCGCTCCCGCAAACGCCGCCAGCGGCATGGCCAGCGTCGCGCGCGAAGATACAATGAGAGAAATAATCGCGCCGAGCGCCGCGCCGCTGGATACGCCGAGGACGTAGGGGTCCGCGAGCGGATTGCGCAACAGCGCCTGGAATCCCGCGCCGGCCACGGAGAGCGCCGCGCCCACCAGAATGCCGAGCAGAATCCGCGGCAGGCGGATATCGAAAACGATCAAGCTGTATTCACTGGGAAGCTGGTCGCTGCGGCCGATGGCTACGCGGCCCAGGCTGGCGACGAGGTCCACAATGGAAATGGGCACCGCGCCGATCCTCAGTACGAAGATGACCGTGACCAGCAGGAGCAACATGAGCCCGCCACAAATCCACGCCAGGCGCTTGGCGGTGAGCGGCTTCATCGATGCACCAAACGCCGAAATTCGAAATTCGAAACTCGAAGTTTAGGTGCCGCCCTTGCGCTGTGCCGATTTTCGAATTTCGATTTTCGAGTTTCGTCTTTCTCGATAAAGGCTTCCGAATGGAGCTGCCGCGCGAGGTCTTCGATGGCTTCGATAAGGCGCGGAGCGGGGCGGTTGATGGCATCGCTGACGATGGCGATGCGGCGGTTGCGAATGGCGTCGAGCCCGCGCCAGCCCGGGCGTTCGCTGAGTTCTTCCACCGTGGTGCGCACGGTTTCTGAATGCGAGCTCGCGAAGATGAGGAACTCCGGCTGCTGGCGCACGATTTCTTCCAGACTGAGGCGCGGCCAATCCTGTTCGGTTTCCACGACGGACTGCGCGCCGGCCAGGCGCAGCGCATCGGCGATGAACGTGTTGCGGCCGATGCTGACCAGCGGGTCGCTCCACACGACGAAGAGCACGCGCCGCGGCGCGCTGCCGGCAAGACGGCGCTTCAGCTCCTCCAGCCGCGCGCGAAGATTTTTCACGAGCGCGGCAGACTGTTCGCCGGCGCCGATTACTTCGGCGACGTGCTGCGTGGATAGGAGAATTCCTTCGACGGAATTCGAGTTGGTGGAGTACACGGCGATGCCGAGGCGCTCCAGCGCGTCTACGGTTTCGCGGCGATTCATGGCGACGGCTTGCGCGAGAACGAGATCGGGTTTGAGCGCGACAATCTGCTCGAGGCTGGGATTCACCGCGCCGCCCACGTGCGTCTTTTGCTTCGCCTCGGGCGGGTAATCACAATAATCGGTGACGCCGACGAGTCGCTCCTGCGCGCCAAGCGCGTACACGGTTTCCGTCAAGTTGGGCGCCAACGAAACGATGCGGCGCACGGGAACAGGAACTTGAACGCGGCGGCCAACTTCGTCGGTCACTTCGATTTTCGAAGTCGGCGCCGCGGATGCCGGCGGTGGCGTCGCTTGCGCACGGACGAATGACGCGATGAGCAGGGCCAGCAACGTGGCGCAAGCAAATTGGCGCATGGAAAGCGGCATTACCGTCCCGTCGAGCAACAAAAAAGCCCCACGAGAAAAATGGGGCATGGAGCCACACCCTTTCTCGCGAAGAGTGTCAGCTGACAACGACCCGGGCGGGTTTCCTGACTCAGGTCCGATTCCTCGGACCATCACAGTGGCGGGACCGTGGCCGATTTTCACGGCCTTCCCCCACAGCACGGGCCTGCTGAATGTCGATGAGCAGTCTATTCCGGCGATAATGGACTGTCAATCGATGACAAAACAAAAGATAAAACGCAACACAGATGATCACAGATAAACACAGATGAAGAAAAATAAGAAACGACAGAGGACAACTAAGAGTCAGCACAGAGCAGCAAATATGGCGAGGGAGGATCAGGTAGCGATGATGTGCCGCCGGCCGGGGTCGGCGCCCCAGCGGAGATCGTCAATCCACCAGCGATCGCCAGAGCGAACCAGCGTGAAGCGCGCAAGGTAGCGTTCGCCGTCGGAGGAGAGCAAGCGCGCTTCCAGCACCACGCGGTTGGCGGATGAGAGCGGGCTGCGGACAGAGATCAGCCGCGTGTGGAACATCGCCGCGTGCGTAACCACCAACTGGCGATAGAGCTCGAAGGAGACTTCCCTCTGGTAGTTCGGAGAAAAAAGCTGATAGGCTTCGCGGAACTGGCCGCGGTTCAGCGCTTCCAGGTGCTGGCGGACGACGCGTGCGGGGCCCGGCATTAGCGAGAAGTATCCCGGCGGCATCTCCAGGCGGATGAACAGCCACACGGTGAGCGTAAACAAAGCGCAGCCGAACACGAGCAGGCGCTTCAGGCGGCGCAGCGATTTCGCGCGCCGATGGCGCACGGCATCTTCGCGCGGATCGAACGCATCATGCGCGGGCGGCTCCAGCGGCGAGATGGGTGAGGTTTCGTCCATAAAGATCCCGGCCCCTTCGCGATTGCTCAGGGCAAGCTGAAGGCCGGCGCTACATGAGCTACCGGTTTTTCCACTGCGGCTTGCGTTTTTCGAGCAAGGCGCGCAAGCCTTCCTGCGAATCTTCCAGGCGGTAGAGCTCGTTCAAGAAAATATTCATGGAATTGCGCAGGCCATCGCGCAGGCTCATGCCCATGCCGTCGAGCACGGCCTTCTTGGCCATGGTCAGCACGGCCCCGGATTGCGAAGTAATCTGCGCGATCAAATCCTTCACCGTTTTTTCAAGCTGGTCTTCGGGCACCAGGCGGTTCACCAGGCCGAGTTCACGCGCGCGCTCCGCGGTGATGGCCTGGCCGGTGAGCACGATTTCCAGCGCCAGCTTGGGGCCGACGATGAACGGAAAAATCGTCGTGGCCAGCGGCGGAAAGACGCCCAGCTTGATTTCCGGCTGGGCGAAGACGGCTTTGGGCGTGGCGATCACCATGTCGCCGAACGCCGCGAGTTCGCAGCCGCCGCCGATGGCCTTGCCGTTGATCACGGTAATGACCGGCTTACCGATGTCCATCATGGCGACAAAGATGTGGTGAAACGCGTCGAGCACCTGGAAGACGCGCTCCGCCGTGTACTCGCGCACTTCAATGCCGCCGCAGAACATTTCCAGCGCGGAGTCCAGCACAATCACTTTCACGTCGTCCTTTTCGCTCAGGCTTTCGATGCCGATGGAGAGCTCCTTCAGCATGCGCTCGTTTAGCTCGTTATATTTCGGGCGATTGAGCGTCATGCGCGCCACGCCGGCGTCCACGCTGAATTTCACGAACCGAAAATCTTTCGGCGTGAGCGTGGCTATCGCCGCAAATTCGTCAATGCGTACTTCTTCTTCGGCCATGTTCCACCTCGCTTTCGCAACGACGGGCGCAGCCCCGAAGCTTGGGGCGCGCCTAAAAATTAAAATCAGAACTGCCGGCCTGAAGGCCGGCGCTACATTACTTCAAACGCGACGGCCAATCCCATGCCGCCGGAAACGCACAATGTCGCCAGGCCGCGCTTGCCACCGGTGCGGCGCAAATGGTGCAACAGTGTCGTGGCGATGCGCGCGCCTGTGCAGCCGATGGGATGCCCGAGCGCGATGGCCCCGCCGTTGGGATTGAGTTTCGCGCGGTCGAAATGCAGCTCGCGGTCGCAGGCCAGCACCTGTGCGGCGAAGGCCTCGTTCAACTCAATCGCGTCGTAATCCGCCAGCTTCCAGCCGGTGCGCTCTTCGAGCTTGCGCACGGCGGGTACCGGCGCGATGCCCATCACACGCGGATCCACCGCGGCAATCGTAGCATCCACGATGCGCGCCAGCGGCTTCAAGTTCAAGTCACGAACTTTTTCCTCGCTGGCAACGACCAGCGCCGCGGCGGCGTCGGTCAGGCCGCTGGAATTGCCGGCGGTAATCGTGCCGGTCATGGAAAAAACGGGCGGCAGCTTAGCCATGCCCTCCAGCGTGACGTCGGCGCGGACGTGCTCGTCGCTTTCGAAGCGAATGGTTTTTCCTTTTTTGTCGGTGCGCTCGACAGGCACAAGCTCCGCCTTAAAGCGGCATTCGCGCGTCGCCGAGGCGGCGCGCTGCTGGCTTTCCCATGCGTAGAGGTCCTGTTCGTCGCGCGGAATTTTATATTGCTCGGCGAGAACCTCAGCGGTTTCGCCCATGACGAGCTGCGACATGGGGCAGAGAAATCCATCGCGGTACATCGCGTCCACCAGCGGCTGGTGGCCCATCTTCACGCCCCAGCGCGCTTCGAGTAAATACGGCAGGCGGGACATGGATTCCACGCCGCCGG
>DASYRO010000513.1:0-3557 GCA_036004385.1 Candidatus Acidiferrales bacterium | reverse complement strand
AGCGGTTTATCGCGCGCGCCTCGCGGTGGGACGGCGCGTGTCCCTTCAAAATGGACGCGAAGGGCCAGATGGCCATGCTCACGGCGGACGATGTGCGCGAAATGAAAGTCACGCTCGAGGCCGGGCGCAAGAATCGCCCGCTGGATATTGTTGTCGGCGGCGCGACCGGCAGCCTGGCGAAAACAGCCGCCGCCGCGAAGATCAACGAGATGGCCGAGGCCGGCGCGACGTGGTGGTCCGAGTTCGGAATGCAGACGGGAGCGCAGTTACGCAAACGCATCCAGCAAGGCCCGCCGCGA
This sequence comes from Candidatus Acidiferrales bacterium, assembly GCA_036004385.1. GTDB lineage: Bacteria > Acidobacteriota > Terriglobia > Acidiferrales > UBA7541 > JACQDE01. The sequence goes on along the minus strand of DASYRO010000513.1, from coordinate 3,258 downwards.
TTCGATTGAAGTCAGTCTTTTCCGGTACAATTTACTTTCATGTCTGACGCAAAAACCCACGGCGAACAACTTCGCGAAGAATTCAACCGCTGGGCGGAAGACGGCCGCGGCGAGGGCATGGAGCAGGATCATCTGCCCATCACGCTGCCGGTGCTCGACCGGATGCAGCTCCGCCCCACGGACAACGTGCTCGACGTGGGCTGCGGCGCGGGCTGGCTTTCGCGCCTGCTCGCCGAACAGGTCCCCGAAGGCCGCGTCATCGGCATGGACATTTCCGACGAAATGGTCCGCCGCGCGCGCAAAAAATATGTGGACCTCGCGCACGTGATGTTTGTTGTCGGCGGCGTGGACGAAATTCCGTGGGAAGGGAATTTCTTCGACAAGGCGATTTCCGTCGAGTCAGCCTACTACTGGCCCGATCCCGCGCGCGGCTTTCGTGAAATTTTTCGCGTGCTGCGCGAAGGCGGCTCGGCGTGGGTTCTCATCAACTACTATCGCGATAATCCGCATTGCCACCAGTGGGGCCAGCATTATGCGATTCCCGCGCAACTACTGTGGGCCGACGAGTGGGCTGCGTTGATGCGCGACGCGGGATTCACCGGCGTCGAGCATCGCCGCATCGTGGACCCTACGCCCGCGCCGGAAACGTACACCGGCCGCTGGTTTAAAGATGCCGCGCAGTTGCGCGCCTTTCGCACCGAAGGAGCGCTGCTCGTTCACGGAGAAAAACCTTTGGAACCGCAGATGAACGCCGATAAACGCAGATAGATCGAAAACAGAACATGGAAAACAAGGAACGACGACCAGCATGCTTGGCCTATCTTCCATTTTCTGTTTTAGCTTTTCCGCATCCGCGTTCATCTGCGTTAATCTGCGGTTTCAATTCCGTACGGTTTGACGGGACGGGAACGGGCCGATATACTGCCGTTTTGGTCGCGGGTAAAAGGAGATTATGGGAGTCCTCGACAACCGCTTCGAACGCAACTTCATGATCTCGTCGGTGGACTACGTGTTCAACTGGGCGCGGCGCAGTGCCATCTGGCCGCTGACGTTCGGCCTGGCCTGCTGCGCGATCGAGATGATTGCCTCGACGACGTCGCGCTTCGACATCGCCCGCTTCGGCGCGGAGGTGTTTCGCCCGTCGCCGCGGCAGGCTGACCTTATGATCGTCGCCGGCACGGTCACGTTGAAGATGGCGCCGGTGCTGAAGCGTGTGTGGGACCAGATGCCGGACCCCAAGTGGTGCATCTCGATGGGCGCGTGCTCCAGCGTGGGCGGGCCCTTCAACGTGTACTCCGTGCTGCAGGGCGTGGATAAAGTCGTGCCGGTGGACGTGTACGTCATCGGCTGTCCGCCGCGGCCGGAAGGATTGCTCTACGCGCTGCTGAAATTGCAGGACAAGATTGACCAGATGTCGCTGGCGAAAAAACCGACGGAAGTCCGGCTGCACGAGGGCATGGTCGAAGATTTCAAGCGCAACGTGATGGTGGCGGAAACGCCGCATCCCAGATAGTGACGAAATTCGAAAATCGAAATTCGAAAACCGAAAATCGGTCAGTCGTAGGATGCCCGCCTGAAGGCGGGTGCTACAGGAGCGGTGCATGGCATTTTTGAGAGCGGCGCGAAAAGACGAAATCCCCGTGGGCGCCATCCGCGAATTTCAGGTGGACGGCAAGAACATCGCACTGGCCAACGTGGACGGCGCCTTTTTCGCCATTGACAACGTCTGCCTGCACCGAGGCGGGCCGCTGGGACAGGGAACGGTCGCTGGGAAAATCGTCACCTGTCCATGGCACGGCTGGCAATACGACGTTACGACCGGCAAGGTGGCGATGAATCCGGCGGTCGGCGTAAGCTGTTACCAGCTGGAGATTCGCGGCGAAGACATCTTCGTTGATTGCGGCTAACCCATTTCTTTATAGCTACTTACCACTAGAACTCCCATAGACCTAATATTGAGCATTTCATCAGCTTTTTTGCGTCACTCTGCGCAAAGCCTTTCACTTTCTGCTATAAGCTGTGTATAGTGCATCGGTTACGCCGATGACCAAACAGCCGCCTCCTCGCCGCTATTGGCTCTTCGCAGTGGACCCGCACCAGTACCATTGGGATACGCTCTTCGTGAAAGGCAAAGAAATGTGGCGCGGCGCGGGGAGCAAGCAGGACGCTCTCCGGCAACTCAAGCAGGTGCGCAAGGGCGACCGCATCCTCTGCTATCACAACGCCCCGGACCGCTCGCTGTACTCCATCGCCGAGGTTACGCGCGACCCTTACGCCGATCCGCACGACGATGAAGGCAAGCGCTACGTCGTGGACCTGCGCGCGCTGGAACGGCTGCCGCGGCAGGTGTCGCTCATCGAGCTGCGCGAGAATTCGTTGTTGCGCAAAGTGAAATTCCTCAAGAACGTGCGCCTGATTATTTCGCCGCTCACCGCCGAGGAGTACCAGGAAATCCTGCGCATGGCCGGCATCGTCTCCGCGCCGGGAATGCCGCTCCCGTAAAACAGGCTTGCAGCCTGTTCGATTTTCTCCGCGTCGCGTTGATTCCCGATTTATACTCCCCGCCAAGTGTGAGGTGTTCATGAACCGCCCCGCTGGCGTGACTGTTTCCGCGGTGTTCCTCATTCTTGGCAGCGTACTGACTGCGCTGATGGGCTTGCTCATGCTCTTAGCTCGTTCCATCGCTCCGCCTGTTCCTTCGCAACCACCCTTCTATGACGCCATCATGGTCGCGTCATCGGTAACGTTTCTTGGATTTGCGGTTTGGGGCGGATTGACAGCAGCCGGGCTTTTTCGGATGCGCCGATGGGCGCGCATCTCCATTTTGGTGATCGGCGCGCTGGTCGTAATTTTCTGCAGCGGCTCGCTGGCGATACTTCTGTTTGTAAGTCGGCAGATGCCCGAATTCGAAGCCAGCGGCAGAGCAGGCACGATCTTAGGCGTGATGATTGGCATGTATGTGGTTCCCATGCTGCTGGGGCTTTGGTGGCTCATCTATTTCAATCTTGCGGCGGTCAAGGCGACGTTTCTACAGGGAGTCGCGCCGGACGAAAGCCCTCGCCGGCCGCTGAGCATTGCGGTGATTGCCTGGCACTTCGTGGCCTTTGGGTTACTGACTCCGATTTCCCTGTGGATGCACTTCCCGGCTTTTTTTCTGGGGATGGTGTTGACAGGGTGGTTAGCGGTGCTGGTCTATTCCATTTATTCTGTCCTGGAGTTGTCCATCGGTGTTGGCTTGCTTCGTCTGCGGCCCTGGAG
>DASYRO010000512.1:0-3345 GCA_036004385.1 Candidatus Acidiferrales bacterium | reverse complement strand
TTCCTGCGGGCACTTGTAGCCCAGCAGGCGCTTGCGGAGGTCATCGAGAATTTCGCGGGCCACCTGCGGGCTGGGAGTCGTGCCCGCGCGCAAGACGAGGTAGGCGATGGGCCGCACGAGGCCGTGCGCGTCGCGCATGCCGACGACAGCGGCCTCGGCGACGAGCGGGTGGCCCAGCAGCGCATTCTCCACTTCCCCGGGCGAGACCCACATGCCGGAAACCTTCATCATGTCGTCGCTCCGGCCGCAGTAATGGTAGAAGCCTTCCGCGTCGCAATAAAACTTATCACCAGTGCTGACGCGGTCACCTTTCTTGGCCGCAGTCGTGAGCTCGGGCTTGTTCCAGTATTGCGCGAACGCGCTTTGTCCGCGGACCCACAGGTTACCGATTTCGCCGGGCGGGACGGGATAACCAGACTCGTCGAGGATGAACGCGTCGTAATTGGGGACGAGCTTTCCGCAGGTGCCGGGCCGCGCTTCGCCCGGGCGGTTGGAAATGAACATCTGCAACATTTCTGTCGAGCCGATGCCGTCCACGATTTTCAGGCCGAAGCGCGCGCGGAACTGGTCAAAAATTTCCGCGGGCAGCGCTTCGCCGGCGGACACCGCCAGGCGCACGGACGAAAAATCCACGGGCAGGCCCCGCTCGGCTTCGCGGAGGAGCAGATTGTAAACCGTGGGCACAGAGAAAAAGATACTGGGGCGGTGGCAGGCCAGCAGTTCGGCAATTCTTTCCGGCCGCGGACGCTCCGGGTTGAGTACCGTGGCCGCACCGACGGAGAATGGAAAGTACATTCCGTTGCCCAGACCGTAGGCGAAGAAAAGTTTGGAAACGGAAAACGTGATGTCAAACGGCTGGATGCCGAGCACTCCCTGGGCGTAGGAAAGCGCGCAGACCAGCATGTCCTTATGTTGATGGACGGCGGCTTTGGGCGTGCCGCCGCTGCCGGAAGTGTAGAGAAAAAACGCCGTCTCCGTCGCGGACGTGGGGAGCAGCTCCGCGGAGGCGGGCGCTTTGGCCAGCCAGTCGTGCCAGTTGCGCGCGCCGGGGACAGCCATGGGCACGCCGCGCTCGCCGACGGCGATGATTAGCTCCGGCGGATGCGCTTCCGCGGCGGCCAGGAATTCGCGCATTGCCGACGCGTGCACAATGGCGATGCGCGCGTCGCAATCCGCGAGGTAGTAGGAATAATCCGCGGCGCGGGTCATGGAGTTGACCGGCACGCCGATCGCACCGATGCGCGCGGCGCCGAAAAACGCGGCGATGAATTCCGCGGAGTCGGGGAGGATGATGAGCACGCGGTCCCCCGGGCGGCATCCGCCGGCGAGCAGCGCCGCAGATGTGCGGCGCACGAGCGCGGCGAGTTCGCCATACGTCATCGCCGCGGGCTCGCCGAGAATGGCCAGACGTTCGGGATACTCGCGCGCGGGCCGCTCGATGAAGTAATCGGCGATATTGAATTGCCCGGGAATTTGCAGGGTCATGCCCGGATTTTATACTGCGTTACGCGTTTTGTCCGAGCTTTCGCATACGCTCCTGCAATTGGCGCTTGAGCGCAGCGGGCGTATTGGGGTTGAAGGCGACGAGGTACCAGAGCGGCTGCGTGCGGTCGGCGCTCAACCGGCGCAGCGTGGTTGGGTCGGTGTTGGGATGGCGGGCGACGTTTTCGCGAATCGCCGAGTAGGCATGGCGGGCCAGCCGGCCGAGCGTCTTCGCGGAAACTTTGGGATGCTCGCTGATGAGCCGCAATAGATAGAAATCTTCTTTGGGCGCCTGGCGGGCCACCTGGTCCAGGGTCTCCGCAGTAGTGGACCCACTCAGCACCACGCCGACTTTGCGGTCCCAGCCCGCGTTGATGCCGTTGAGCTCGACGGTGCGCGCGTGGATCAACTCTTCCAGCGCGCGGCGCTCCACGTCGAGGCGCCGGTCGGTCATTTTGGTATGTTCGAGCGAATCGAGCACGCGCAACAGATGCTGGCGCTCGCCGAAGATGATCTGCGAAGTCCTCATGGTTCTGCCCTTTCGCGGGTAGCGCACTAAATCGGCCTGCCTCATGGCGACCTCACGGCATTAATCGTAGTTCGCGGAGCAGGACAGCTCGCTCCGCGGGGCCGACCAGCTAATTTTCGGCCACCAGGGCCGCGCCCGCAGTGATGCGCTGCTTGAAAGAAATCACCGGCTTTCTTCAATTCGACCCGACGCGTCCGCCCCTGCGGGCTGGTAATTGTGAAGCGTTCGAGGGCGGGCTCGAGAGTCACGCCGGATTATCAGGCGGCACACGCGGGCAGTAAAGAAACCTAAACAGAGAATGTTCCATCCGTGCAACATGCATCAACGACCAACTAAATCCGGAGAAACGGCGCGCGCAGGAAGGGATTGGATTCGCGCTCCTGGCCGATCGTGGTGGACGGGCCATGACCCGGAAAAACGTGCGTGTCGTCGGGCAGGGCCATGAGCTTCGTTTGCAGCGAGCGCATGATTTCTTCGAACGACCCTCCCCACAGGTCAGTGCGCCCGATACTTCCGGCAAAAAGCGTATCGCCGGCAAGAAGAATTCCCGCGCCGACGGCAGTTCCCTTCCCGGCTGCAGCGTGGGCATTCGCATTGTCAGCGGGCATGTGCAGGCAGAGACTGCCGGGCGTGTGGCCCGGCGTATGCAGCACGCGCGCTGCGTACCGGCCCCAGCGCACTTCGTCACCTTCGCGCAGCAGGCCATCCACGTCGGCGATGGGCGGCGCGGGCATGCCGATCCAGGCAGCCTGCGTTTCCAGCGCGCGGTAGAGTTCCAGGTCGTCGCCGTGCATCAGGACAGGCGCGCCGGTGGCGTCGTGCAGCTTGCGCAGGCCGCCGACGTGATCAATGTGCGCGTGCGTACTCACGATGGCGCGCACGGTCAGCTTGTGCCGCGCGAGGATTTCCTGGATGCGCTCCACTTCGTCGCCCGGATCGAGCACGATGGCGTCGCGTGTTTGCGGATCGCCGATCACCGAGCAGTTGCATTGCAACCAGCCGACGGGAAGGATTTCGTGAATCAGTGTTTCGGTCACATCTGAAGTATAGCATTCGCGCGGAAGCGCACCGTGAACGGCTCTGCTAAGATGGACGGCCATGCCAACTGAAAGTCCACTGCGAGCGCAAAACGAAGCGCTGGACGCGTCGTTCGCGACATACTTCGATTGCGTTCTGCCGGAGCGCTATGGCGATGTGGCCGAAGAATGCCGAGTGGCGCGCGAGAGCGTCGCACTCTTCGACGCGAATTATTTCGCCTTCACATTTTTCAAGGGCCCGGACCGCGTTCGCTACTTGAATGCCGTGCTGACATGTAACGTGAATGACTTGAAGAA
>DASYRO010000511.1:0-2748 GCA_036004385.1 Candidatus Acidiferrales bacterium | reverse complement strand
CAGACGAACCGAATGGTGCGCGCGGGCCGCGCGATTTTTCCTTCGGCAATGAGCTTGGCCAGCGTGCGGCCGACTTCGAGAATCGTGACGCAGCCGCTGGCGTTGTCGTTGGCGCCAGGGCGCGGGTGGTCGAGGTGACAACTGAAAACAATTTCTTCCTCGCGCAGCTTGGGGTCGGCGCCCAAAATCGCCGCGCTGGGAATGCTGTACGCGCCCGGATGCTGACCTGCTTTCACGATGGCGTGCATCATGATTTTTTCGCCGCGCGCCAGACGTTCGCGAAATCCCCGAGCCGTCTTCAGCGAAACCATGAAGCCAAACGTCTTCACTGTGCCGAACGTTTCCAGATGTCCCCAGCGGATGAGGTTTTCATTTTCGCCCCACCACGCGGTGCGCTGGTTCTGCGCGTAGCTGACGATGCCCGCCGCGCCGAATTTCCCCACCGCCAGCCGCGCCACCGCGCCGGGCTGCGCCGCGGCGAGCACGAGCTTCCCCTTCACGTCTTTGCCGGCGTAATCACTCTCCGCCGTGCCGTTGCCCACGTCCACCAGCTCTGCGGTGACGTCTGCGCTTTCGCTATCTTGCGCCAGGGTGAGCGGCTCAGCGTCCCAATTGCCCCAGCGCACCGCCGGAACCCACTTGGCGTTTTCCTGCTTCATTTCCCACAGCTCGGCAAATTCCGCGTCCCACGGCGGACGCGAACGCTGCGTGCCATAGAAAATTTTCCCGTCGGCGGGAAACTCCTCAATCTTCACTTCTTCGAGGCCGTAGGCTTTTGCGCGCTCGACAATGAGCTCGGCGGCGGCACGAAACGGCCGCGAGCCGCGCGTGCGGTGCAGGCGGGAAATTCCTTCGAGATTGCGCTTGGCGGTTTCGCCGGAAAGCTCGCTGGCCAGCGCGGCGACGTCCTTTTCCGGCAGCAACGGCGGCTTCTGCGCCTCGGTAGAGAGCGGCGTATTCTGTGCCGCCGCGGAGTAAGGGATGATGAGCAACGCCAATACAGAAATCATGCGCGAAGATTTCATGAAAGCTACCTTTCGCCTGTTGCGGATTCAGGCTTAAGCAAAAACAGTGATCCTTCGCTTCGCTCAGGATGACAGCCGCGCGGGGATTCTATCCTTGGCACGAGCTGTGGCTCCACATTTTTTGCACAGCAACGCTGGCGCGTTGATTGCCGAAAAAATCGCGGCAGTTGGCGGCGGCATCCTATACAATCGGGCGACGTTTTTCGGGACGCTCCTTCGCACCACGGAGGCTCCATTGAGCGTTTCAAAGCGCTGGCAGGAAATCCGCGACGGCTTCGAGCGCCCGTTCTGGGTCGCCAACATCACGGAGCTGTTCGAGCGCCTCTCCTATTACGGCGTCAACGCCGTGCTGGCGGTCTATCTCCACGAGACGCTGAAATTTTCCGAATCGCAGACCGGCGACCTGATCGGTTTCTTCGGTGGAGTCGTCTGGCTGCTGCCGCTGGTGGGCGGGCCGCTGGCGGATAAGTTCGGCTTCCGCCGCATGCTGGCGTTCGCGTACCTGATCATGTCGGTCGGCTATTTTCTGCTGGGATCGCTTTCGGCGCCGTGGATGGCGGGATTCCGCGAAGCGCTTCCGCTGGCCACCGTTGTTCTGGTAATCCTCGCGATTCCGGCGATGGGGCCGGCCATTGTCAAGCCCTGCGTGGTGGGCACAACGGCGCGCGCGTCGAAAGAAAATGTCCGCTCCGTCGGCTATTCGATTTACTACACGCTGGTCAACGTCGGCGGCATGCTCGGCCCGTTGATTGCCGGCTGGGTGCATGAACACGTCGGCGTGGAAAGCGTCTTCCGCGTCTGCGCACTGAGCGTTTTCCTGATGTTCTTTGCCATCCTTCTGTTTTTCCGCGACCCTAGGGAGCGCGGCGAGCCGACGAGCACAAGTTTTGCGCAGGTGAGCCGGAATTTCTGGACGGTGGTGAGCAATTTCAAATTCATGCTCTTCCTGGTGATCTTCTCCGGCTTCTACTTCGTCTTCTGGCAGGAGTTCATAGCCATGCCGCTGTACGTCCACAAGTTCGTGGACCCCGACGTCAACATCGAATACCTGCTGACGGTGGACCCAACCGTCGTGATTCTTTTCACCATTCCGGTGAACTATTTGGTTCGCAAATGGAAGCCGTTTACGGCCATGACCGCCGGGCTGCTCGTCTCCAGCGTCTCCTGGCTGCTGCTGACGGCGGATGCCATCATGCCCGCGATGAACAGCCTCGCGGGCGTGTTCGGCGCGGTGGGCATCGCCATCAAGGGCACAACACTGTTGGTCAGTTTCGCGCTGATTATTCTGGCTGCGGGCGAGCTGATCCTTTCGCCGCGACTCTACGAATACGTGTCGCGGCTGGCGCCGCCTGGCCAGCAGGGTGTGTACATGGGCTTCGCCTTTCTGCCCGTGGCCATCGGTTTTTACACAGCCGGCGCCGTCGGCGGACGCCTGGTGCAGCATTTTGCCGCAACGCCGGAGCGCGCGCACATGGTCTGGTGGGTGATTTCCGGTCTGGGATTTCTGGCCACGCTGCTGATGTGGATTTACAATCGCGTGGTGAAGCCGGGCGAAGCGCCGGCGCAATCCTAGCGCTTCATTTTTAGCGACCGTGCATCTAACGAAACGAACGATCGACATGAAAAAGACTGCCACAATCTTGCTGACCGCAGCGCTCAGCCTGATGGCTGCAGGGCTGGCCATCGCTCAGTCCAGCGAGAAAAAAACCATCGTAAAAACGGC
>DASYRO010000510.1:0-3953 GCA_036004385.1 Candidatus Acidiferrales bacterium | reverse complement strand
GCGCAGCACCATCAGGAAGACAAACGTGGCGATGCCCAGGCCGGCAGCAACAGCGGTCTGTTGCGCAAAGGATTCTACGCGCTGCTCGATCTGGCGCTTCAGGCCGCGCGCCACGCGGTTCATCCAGTAAATCATGGTGGCCACAAAAAAGGCGGCGAGGAGCATGAGAAGGCCTTCGAAGCCTTCCTGGTTGATTTTCCAGCGCTCGAGCAGCATGGCGCCAGCGACGCTGGCGGCGAGGGCTACGGCGAGGCCGGACCAGGCATAGCGGGCCAGCGCAGAGCGGCCGGTGCGGTTGAGGTAAACCAGAACGATGCCCACGACGAGAGCGGCTTCCACGCCTTCCCGCAGGGCGATGATGAGAGCCGAGAACATGAGTCCTCTAGTTGAAACTGAGTTTCAACTAGAGGCAGAAAGTGTACTGAGCAGGTAGAGGCGCGTCAAGCGAAATTGCTTGGAATTGCGCCGCCCGCCGCTACAATACGAACTGCGTGAATCGCCGCATTCCAAGCCGCTTTTTTGCAGCTTTGCTCGCCGCCGCCGTGTGTTTTCCCTCCCCCGCGGGCGGACAATCGGGCGTCGCGAAAAAGCCGGCGCCGCGCGCCGCCAATGCGCAGCAATCAGGCGCTGAAACGCAGGAAGCGCAGAAACTTTACCAGAGCGCGGTGGAGGCCGAAGAAGCCGAGCTGTGGAACACGGCGTACGCGCTCTTTTCTCAGGCGCTACAACTCGCTCCGCAAAACGCCGAGTATGCGGCGCGGCGCGAGCGCGCGAAATTCCGGCTTGTGCAACAGCACATGGACCGCGCCGAGCTGGCCGCCGTGCAGGGGCAACTGGACGAGGCGCGGGAAGAGCTGCGCCGGGCACTGAAGCTCGACCCGACCTACCGCGTGGCGCAGGAGCGGCTGGCGCAATTGCAGGCCCGCAGTATTCAGCTCACCGGCAGGCCATCGGAGTACGACGCGCCTCCCATCCGACTGGCCGCGCAGCCGGGCAAATTCCCGTTCGATTATCGCGGCACCGTCACCGGCGCCTACGAAGAGCTGGCCAGACAGTTCGGGCTGACGGCCTCGTTCGATGCGGACTTGCAACCAAAACCGATTCGCTTCCGCATTCCGCCGGAAGACTTCGAGACGGCTATGAGCCTGCTCCAGCAGCAGACCGACACGTTCATCCGCGCGCTGGACGACAAAACATTTCTCGTCCTGCCGGACACGCCGGATAAGCGACGGCAATATGCGGAACGCATCACGCGCACGGTAGCGCTCACGGCATCCATCTCTGCGGAAGAGATGACGGAAATCCGCAACATGGTGCGGGAGATCGCGGGCGTCACCAACCCGCAACTCGCGTCCGGCTCGCGGCAAATCGTGCTGCGCGGGGAGAGAGCTTCGGTGGAGCTGGCCGTCGAGTTGGTCCGCGAGCTGGAGCGCGCCCGCGGCGAGTTGATGCTGGAAGTAGAATTCCTGGAAGTGGACCGCGACCGCTCGCGCGCGCTGGGCGTGACCCCACCGAGTTCCGGGCAAGTGTTCTCGCTCAGCCCCGCGGACGTGCGCGAGGCGCAACAATCCACGGAGGCGCTGCTGCGCGTCATCCAGCGCGTCTTCGGACAAGCCGGCACCGGCAACCTGAGCCAGACGGAACTCGCTGCGCTGCTGGCCTCGGGACAAGTGGGCGTGGCTTCGCTGCTGCCGCCGCTGATTGCGTTCGGCGGAGGGAAAACGATTTTTCTCAGCACGCTGCCCGGCGCAGCAGCCAGCTTTGCGGAAACGCTCAGCCTGGTGCAGCGCGCGCGGCGCATGATGCTCCGCGCGGAAGATGGAATGCCGGCCACGTTTTTCGTCGGCGACCGGTTTCCCATCAGCTTTTCGGTGCTTTCCTCGGGCCTCGCCTCCACGCAGAGCATTCCGGGAATCAAGAAGACGCAATTCCCAACGGACCTCGGGCCGATTTCGGTGGCTGTCGGCGATTTTGACGGCGACGGCAAGCCGGACCTGGTCACCGCCAATTCCGCGACGAACACGGTTTCTGTCCTGCTCAACACCGGTAGTGGCGACTTCGGAACCAAGACGGACATCGTAGTGGGGTCCGCGCCGCGCGCGGTGGTGACCAAGGATTTCAACAGCGATGGAAAACTTGACCTGGCGGTGGCGGTGGCCAGTTCGACCAGCAACACGGTGGAAATTCTGCTGGGCAACGGCGACGGCACGTTCTCGCCCGGTTCGTCGCTGGCCACGGGGACCACGCCGGTGGCCATGGCGCTCGGAGATTTCGATGGCGATGGCCTGACCGACCTTGCGGTCGCCAATGCCGGCAACAATACAGTGGACATTTTTCTGGGCCAGTCTAACGGCAGCTTCAACCTCAATACCACGCTGGCAGCCGGCACATCTCCCGGGGGCATCGCCACTGCGGATTTCAACAGCGATGGCAAGCTGGACCTGGCGGTGACCAATTCAGGCGACAATTCCGTTTCCATTTTTCTCGGTGTTGGTAACGGGTCCTTCACCGCAGGAGTGACGCTGCCCACGGGGACAAATCCGGCGGGAGTTGTTGCGGGCAACTTTGACGCCGACCTCAACGAAGACATGGCGGTAGTCAATAACGGCGCGGACACCGTATCCGAATTCATCTCCAACGGCGATGGGACCTTCAGCGTGCGCAGAGATTTTGCCGTTGGCTCGCAACCCACGGCGCTCGTGGCCGGCGACTTTACCGGAGACGGCCGGCTGGACCTCGCCGTCGCCGACTCGGCGGCGAATACAATTTCCATCCTCGCCGGGCAGATTGATGGGAATTTTCTGGGAACAACCTTCGCCGCGCCGGAAGCTCCCTTCGGGCTGGCGCAGGGTGACCTGGATGGCGACGGGCGGCTGGACCTGATTTCGGCAAACCGCGACGCCAACACGGTGACGGTTTTTCTGAACACCACGACGGCGATTGTCTCATCCGCTTCGCCGCAGACGGCGTACCCGGCGGTGCAATTCGAAGACCTCGGCGTAAAGGCTCGCGCCACTCCGCGGCTTCATGCTAATGGCGAAGTGACGCTGCAACTACAATTCGAAATCCGCAGTTTCGCGCCGGACCGCTTCAACGATATCCCCGTCATCACCAACCGCACGGTGGAGCAGACCATCCGCCTGCGGGAAAATGAGCCCGCCATCCTCTCCGGCATCCGGCAACAAAGCACAGAGAAAACAACGAGCGGCTGGCCGGGCATGAGTGCTGTGCCCTTCGCCGGCCAAGCGGTCAGCAAAAAATCGGGATCGTTGCGGGAAACGGAACTGATTATTGTTGTCACGCCGCGCCGCATCCGGCTGGCGTTGCGCAAAGACCGCAGCATTTACGCGGGACGCGGCGGTGAAGCTCCCTCGGGCGGCGGCGCGCCAGAAAGACCGCCGCAGTAGTGCCGGAAAACGAAAATCGAAGAACAGCCGCGACGTTTTGTAGGGGCCGTCTTTAGACCGCCCCGTGTCTGCTTTGCTGTGAAATGCGGGTGATTACGGCGCAGCGTCAAGGACGACGACGGGCTGATACGTGCGCGGCACAACGGGCTGCGCGATGGCGATCAGTTTTTCCTGGAAATTGAAGACGCGGAGGCACGGGATTTTCGGTTCGCCGGAATCGAGCTGCGCGGTAGCACCCTGCGCCGACGTGACGCGGCCCGGCTGGATCTGCGCAATCTGCACGTTGAAGCGCGCGCCGTGGCGTACGCGGCGCTCGATGACCGGCAGCACCGTCACGCGCGGCAAATCGGGCAGCATCCGTTCGATGGGCACGACGACGTCCGCCAGGCGGCCCGCCTGCGCGGCTTGCTCCAGTTCCTGCAACGTGATTGTTTGATCCAGCGTGAATTCGCCGACCGCAGTGCGCGCAATTTCCGCCAGATGCGCGCCGCTTCCCTGCCGCAGGCCGATGTCGTGCGCCAACGAACGGATGTACGTTCCGGCGGC
>DASYRO010000509.1:0-5547 GCA_036004385.1 Candidatus Acidiferrales bacterium | reverse complement strand
TCTCGCGAAAATATTGCAGCAGAAAATTCGGTTGTTCTTCAGGGCCATACAGCAGCGCATCCGGGTCGTACTCGCGCATGCCGCGGTACGCTTCGCCGGCCGGCGGCCGGTTCAGCAGATACACGTGCGGCCGCGAAGCTGTCGCCCCCGTAGGCGACTGGCCCGCCACTTGAAAATATTCGCCCTGATAACGAATGGTGAGCGGAAAAATCCACTCCGGCTTGGGCCGGCAACTGGCCACGCGCAGCGCCCACGGATCTTTTTCTCCGCCGCGCGTCACTTCGTCCGCCACCAATGGCACGCGCGCCTCGTATGCCCGCCGCTTCATCCCTCCGGCAACCCAGGCTGCCACGGTAAGAGGAAACGTCCCCGGCGATTCATCCGTCAGCGCTGCGGCCAGCGACCGCCAGATGCCTTCTACGGTGAAGAAGCCGAGCACCCACGTCACCGGGCTGGTGACGAACACGGCCAACGCGGCAGCGCCCATTCCAAACGCGGCGCCTTCACCCGGCACGCCTTTGGTGGCCTCCAACGTCACGCCCATTTGCGCATGGACGGCGCTGTACATGGTGTGGAAATACCAGTAGGCCAGGGCGCCAAAGAACCCGACTCCTTCCACCAGCCCGGAAAGAAACGTCGCGCGCGGCCAGTTGAAGCCCACGTCGCCGAAAATGGCCATCCGCCACGGCCGCGGCAGCAAGGACAAAATCGGCGCGATGATATATGTCCACATGGCTGGAAGTCCGCTGGCGCATTATACGTGTTTGAAACCACAGAAAAGAAGAGCATCCACAGATTACGCAGATTCCAAGACAAAGAGGAGAAACAAAACCTTAACCCAGAGTACACGGACACACGGCGGAAGTAGAGGACCAACATCCGCAGAAAAGAGTTAAAATTGTTTCATCCTGCGCCTGCGAGTTCGCCGATGAATTCAATGCGCCTCGAAGTTAAATCTGGTTCCCGCCGTTCCTTCTCTTCTGTCTTCTCTTATTTATTTTCTGTTCGCGTCTGTGTCTATCTTTTTTGCTTTGTGGGCGCACTGCTTGGCTGCTCCGCGCAGCAGCCGAACGACGATCAGTACCGCGCGCTGCGCGAGGCTATGGTGCGCGAACAAATCGCCGCGCAACGATATTCCGGCGCGCCGGCGGTTCGCGATTCGCGCGTGCTGGACGTCCTGCGCCGCACGCCGCGGCATTTATTCGTGCCGCCCGCACAGGCGGCTTACGCCTACCAGGATCGTCCGCTGCCCATCGGCCACGGCCAGACGATTTCGCAGCCCTACATGGTCGCCATCATGACCGAATTGCTGGACACGAAAAAAGATCAGCGCGCGCTGGAAATCGGCACTGGCTCCGGTTACCAGGCCGCAGTGTTGTCTCCGCTGGTCGCCGAAGTCTATACCATCGAAATTGTCGAACCGCTCGGCCGCGAGGCCCGCGAACGCCTGCGCGCGCTCGGCTACAAAAATGTCGAGGTGCGCATCGGCGACGGCTATCTCGGCTGGCCGGAAAAAGCGCCGTTTGACCGCATCATCGTCACGGCCGGCGCCGACCACATCCCCATGCCGCTCGTCGAGCAGCTCGTCCCCGGCGGGCGCATGGTCATCCCGGTCGGCCCGAGCGGGCAGATGCAGATTCTCAAGCTGGTGATCAAAGGTACGCGCGGCCCGCGCGACTTCCGCACCGAAGATGTCATGCCCGTCATCTTCGTGCCCCTGGTCCGCGAGAAAAAACCTGAGTAATCACTCGATCACGCCGATAGATTCAGTTCTTCGACTATACTTACTGCCCCATGTCCGACCGGCGCTCATCGCATCCTTACGACATGCACGACGCCATCCTGGCGCAGCCGGAGCGCATTGAGCGCATGCTGCGGGCGCAGCGTGACCTCATCGCGCGCGCCGCGGATGCCGCCGCCCAGAAAAAACGCATCGTCTATGCCGGCATCGGCACGTCCTACAACGCGGCGCGACTCGGCGCGTTTTTTCTGCGCACGCTCACCGCCGGACGCGCGCTCGTGCAGGTCGAGCAGTCCTTCGAGCTCGCGCACTATCCGCTCTCGCTGGGCGCCGACGATGCCGTGGTCCTTTCCAGCCATCGCGGCTGGAAAAATTTTTCCGTCGCCGCGCTGAAGTCCGCGAAGGCAGCCGGCGCGCTGACCATCGCCGTCACCGGCGAGCTGGGCGGCGAGGGCATGGGCGTGGCCGATTACCGCATCCCCACGTGCGAGCAGGAAGATTCCTTCGCACATACGAAGAGTCTGACCACGGCGCTCGCCGCGCTGGCGCTCTTTGCAGCGATGATCGCGCGCAGCCGCAGTTCATCATCCAGTGCGGGTTTGGGGAATGATCCGCTACAGGAGATGGAAACGATTTCCGATTTGATGCGCCAATCGCTGGCGTGTGAGGCGGAATGCGCCGCGGCGGCCAAGGAAATTGCTGTGCGACCGCGGCTCGTCTTTGTTGGCGCCGGGCCGCAGTGGATTGTCGCCAGCGAAGCCTCGCTGAAGGTGAAGGAAACGAGCTACGTTCACGCGGAAGGATTGGAAACGGAGGAATTTCTGCACGGGCCGTTTTCGGAAATGGACGCACGCGCATCGCTCGTCGCGCTGCTCGTGAAGGAATCCGGCGCCGCGCCGACGCCGCCTTACGAGCGGCTCTTACAGGCGTTGCGCGCCGTCGGCGAGCTCGGCGTACAACGCGTCGCCATCGTTTCGCGATGTTCGTCAAATTCTCCGCAGCTACCGGCGGAGCGCATCATCGAAGTCCCTTGCGCTCCCGAATGGCTTTCGGCGTTCACGCACCTCGTGCCCGTGCAATTTCTCAGCTACTATCTGGCGCTCGCTCGCAGCACCAACCCCGATACCGGCCGCCAACACGAACCCGCTCACGCCCGCGCGCATTCGCTTTTCAAACTCTAGCCGCCTCGGATTGCCGCGAGATGACCCCGCTAATGGCGATTCCCGCGTCATCGTGATAAACGTGCTCCTCGACTACCGCACTGCAACCCGGCCCTGTCGGCTCGCATCGGTGTCTAATAACTGACGGTACTTGCTCTTTAATTTCGGAGGTGTGTGATGCGCAGGTATTTCCCGGCCGTGCTTGCCTTGTTGCTGTTTCTTCCGTGCCAGTTGTTCTCTCAATCCGCTCCTGCAAAGAAGCCTTCCGCCCCAGCCGTTACCTCGACGAGCGGGGAATCCGCCGAAGCAGCGAAGACCGCTCGCGAAGAATCCGCGACGAAACTCCCGGTGAAGCGGGTGGTGCTGTTTAAAAACGGCGTCGGCTACTTCGAGCATCTCGGCCGCGTGCGCGGCAGCCAGGACGTGAGCATTGATTTCACCAGCGGCCAGCTCAACGACGTGCTGAAGTCGCTCACCGCACTGGACCTCGGCTCCGGCCGCATTACCGGCGTGAATTACAACTCCGACGCGCCGCTCAGCCGGCGACTCGCCGCGCTGCGCCTGCCGCTCGGCGAGCAAGCCAGCGTCGCGCAATTTCTCGGCGCGCTGCGCGGCGCGCGCATCGAGGTGCGCAGCGGCGCGGCGGCGTACACCGGCCGCCTGCTCAGCATCGAGCGCAAAACGCGCATGAAGGACGCAGCGACAATCCCCGTGGATGAAGTATCTCTGGTCACCGACGCGGGCGAGTTGCGCACTATCGAGCTGGGCCCGGCGACCGGGGTGCGCATCCTCGAGCGCGAGCTTTCCCAGGAAGTCAGCCGCTACATGGGCCTGGTGGCTTCCACGCGCGACCGCGACCTGCGCCGCATGACCATTTCCACCGCCGGCGCCGGCGAGCGCCCGCTGTTTGTCAGTTACATCAGCGAAGTGCCCGTGTGGAAGACGACGTACCGGCTGGTACTGCCGTCGAAGGCCAACGCCAAGCCGCTGCTGCAAGGCTGGGCCATCGTGGACAACACCGTCGGCGAAGATTGGGAAAACGTCGAGTTGTCGCTCGTCGCCGGCGCGCCGCAGTCCTTCATTCAAAATTTGTCACAGCCGTATTACTCGCGGCGACCCGTCGTGCCGCTACCGGAGTCAGTGCAACTCACGCCGCAAACCCATCAGGCCACGCTGTCCACGGGCACCGGTCAGCTTTCGGGAAACGTGACCGACCCGACCGGCGCCATCATCGCCGGCGCTACCGTGCGCGTGTACGACGACTCCAACAATCTCGTCGGCGAAACCACCACCGACGAAGACGGCGACTACGAATTCGACTCTCTTCCGCTCGGCAATCACCGCGTCGAAGTTGACCAAGAGGGTTTCAAGAAGTCGGTGTATACCAACGTGAATGTCGTCAATAACAACGATGCGATCCAGAATTTTCGCCTCGAACTTGGCACAGTCTCCTCGACCGTCGTAGTCGAAGCCGGTGCAGCTAACCTCCGTGCTCCCAAGGCCGCGCCGGGCAGAGCTGTTGGCGGTGTGGCTGGAGGAATGCCAGGCAGGAGTATTTCGAATCTACCGTTGCTCGCTCCCGGCGTGGCGCGCGAACGCCTTGAAGCCGCAGCCCAAGCCCAGCAACTCGGTGACCTCTTCGAATACAAACTGAAAGAACGCGTCACCATCCGCAAAAATCAATCGGCGCTGGTGCCCATCGTCCACGCCGAAATCGCCGCGGAAAAAGTCTCTCTATGGAACGAAGAACTGGGCAGCCCGCGGCCATTGCGCGCGCTGTGGCTGACAAATTCCAGCAACCTCACGCTCGATGGCGGCAGCTTCAGCGTGCTGGAAGACGAAACGTTCGCCGGTGAAGGCCTTCTTGACCCGCTCAAGCCCGGCGAGAAGCGCCTGCTTTCTTACGCCATTGATCTGGGAATGTTGGTGGATACGAAGCAGGAAAGTGAAGCGCAGCGCGTCACGCGCGTGCGTATCCTGCGCGGCGTAATGATAAGCACCTCCGAGCTGCGCGAGCGCAAGACCTTCACGATCCGCAACGAAGACACCGCGGTGCGCACGGCCGTAATCGAGCATCCGGTGCGCGCCGGATGGAAGCTGGCCAAGGAAGTCACGCCGGCGGAAACCACGCCGTCCTACCACCGATTCCGCGTTACCGTCGAGCCGAAAAAAACCACGGCGCTGGTGGTTAACGAATCGCATATGCTCGATACCCGGTACTCTCTCACCAGCCTGACTGACGATCAGCTCGCGCTGTTCCTTCGGCAGAAAACGATCAACACGGAAGTGGAGGCCGCGCTGCGGCGCATCGTCGCGCAGAAAACTGTCGTCGCTGGATTTGCTTCCGAAATTAGCCAGCGCAACGCGCAAATTCAGAAAATCTTCGAGGATCAGGTGCGTTTGCGCGAAAACATGAAGGCGCTCAAGGGCAGCGCGGAAGAAAAGGCGCTGCTGCAGCGTTACACCGCGCAGCTCAACGAACAGGAAAATCGCCTGGACGCGTTGCGAAAGGAACTTGCGGACCTCGAAGGGCAGCGCGTGAAGGCGCAGGCGGAACTCGACAAGATGGTGCAGGATTTGACGCTGGACGTCTCGCTGTAGTGAGTGGCGGGTGATGAGTGATTCGCGGAGCGAAGTTGCCGGGTC
>DASYRO010000508.1:0-3139 GCA_036004385.1 Candidatus Acidiferrales bacterium | reverse complement strand
ACATACTTCCTGCCGCGACTTGTGGGTCCTGCGCGCGCCGCGGAAATGTTTTATACCGGCGACATGATTCCGGCAGCAGAGGCGGAGCGCATCGGCGCGGTGAACCGCGTTGTGCCGGCGGACGACCTCGCGCAGGAAGCCCGTGCTCTTGCTGAGAAGCTTGCCGCTGCGCCGCCGATTGCCGCCCGCGCGGTGAAAAAAGTTCTGCGCGGCGCGGACCGGGCTGCGCTCGAACGCGCGCTCGAAAGCGAAGTCCAGCAGCAGGTCGTTTGTTTTTCGTCCGACGATTGCGCGGAAGGCCTGCGCGCTTTTTTCGAAAATCGCCCGCCTGTTTTTAAAGGCAGGTAGGGGCGCTGCTTGCTGCGCCCATTGAATTTCTGAAGGAGACGATTCTCATGCATGCTTCTCGCATCTCGACCTTCGACGATTGGGTGGACCTCTTCGCCGCCTGGCGCAAAGACATCGGAGTGAACTATCCGGAAATCGCCAGCTACCAATTCGAGGCCAAATTCGGGCCCACGCGCTCGAATGAAATCGAGTTTGGCGCGTACAAGGGCCGTCCCAAATGGCAGCGCGTGCTGCAAATTCCCGACCAGCGCATGCGCGACGCGCTCATGAACCTTATCGTCTTCCAGGGCGACACGGAATTCGCCTCCGTCGAACAGCAGCGCGCGCTTTTTCTCAATTCTCCCAGCGAACACGACCGCCAGTCGCTCTGTCGCGTGGTCACCGAAGAAATGCGCCACGGCTGGCAGATGTGCCATCTGCTGATTTCGCACTTCGGCTACAGCGGGCGCGTGGAAGCGCAAAAAATGCTCGAGCGTCGGGCGTTCGAATCCAAGCGGCTGCTCGGCGCGTTCAACCAGGACATCAACAACTGGCTCGACTTCTTTACGTACACGGACTTCGTGGACCGTGACGGCAAGTTCCAGCTCACCATGCTCAGCTATTCCGGATTCGAACCGCTCGCGCAGTCCATGATTCCCATGCTCAAGGAAGAATCGTTCCACTTGGGGACTGGGCAGGACGGCCTGAAGCGCATTGTCAAGGCCGCCGTGATGCCGCTGGCCGTCGTCCAGAAATTCATCAACAAGTGGATTCCGGTCAGCTACGATCTTTTCGGCGTGGATAATTCCAGCTCCGCGCACTGGTTTTATGTGTGGGGGCTGAAGGGCCGTTTCGACGAGCCGCAAGCGAAACAGGAAGCCGATCTTGGCAAAATGAACGAGCACAACCGTTATCTGTACCACCTTGAATGCAAGCAGCTCATCGAGCTGGTCAACAAAAATGTTCCGGCCGGACAGCAGAAACTTTACGTGCCGGACCTGAAGTTCAATCGCCATATCGGCGAGTTTTCCAATCAGCCGTATAGCGTGCACGGCGAGCTGCTCTCGCCGCGCGAATTTGAGGAGCATCTGAAGGAAATGCTGCCGCAGCCGGCGGACGTCAAGCTGGTCGAGGACATCCAGGCCAACGAGCCGAAATGGATCGCGCCGAAAACGCCCGTGCAATGACGTGGCGCCGGCATCTTGCCGGCTCCCTAGGTGTTGAGCATTTAGCTCTGGAATCACAAACTGAAATGTCCACGACCGTTCAACCCGGCACCGCACGCGGCTATTCCCTCGGCGAACTCATGGTCGCCGCCGCGGCCCGCGAAATCCGCGACGGTGAATTGGTGTTTGTCGGCATGCGCTTGCCGCTGCTGGCATTTCTGCTGGCGCGACGCACACACGCGCCCAATGCAGTCGCGCTCTATGAAAACGGCATCATTCGCGAAACGCCCTCACCGGAGATGCTCTACACCATGGGCGACGCGCCCAATCTGCTCGGCGCGACGCAGTGCGGCTCGATGCTGGATGTGATGTCACTGCTTCAACAGGGTCGCGTGCATGTTGGTTTTCTCGGCGCGGCCGAGGTGGACCGCTTCGGCAATCTCAACACGGTATGGGGACTGCGCGGCTCGGTGGAGGTCCGCCTTCCCGGGTCCGGCGGCGCATGCGATATCGCGTGCCTTGCGCAGCGCACCATCGTGCTGCTCGCGCACGAGCGCGCGCGACTAGTCGAGCGCGTTCGTCACGTCACTTCGCCGGGCTACGGCAGCGGCAATTCCTGGCGCCGCTCGCGCGGACTGCCTCCGCGCTCTGGCCCCGCCGCGATTATCACTACGATGGGAATTCTCCGCTTTGGCGCCGATGGCGAAGCGTTTCTGGCTTCAACACATCCCGGCATCCCTGTAGAAGAAATTCTCGCCGCCACCGGTTGGACGCTTCGCGTCGCCGACTCGCTCGAAACTACGCCGCCGCCCACTGCCGCCGAGCTCGCCGTCATTCGCGAACTCGACCCGGAACATTTCTGGACAGGAGCGGGCAAGCCATGACCACGGACACTGCCACCGTCCGGGTTCGCATCGAAGGCCGCACGTCCTGGATCACACTGGATCGCCCGCCGCTCAATATCCTCGACATTGCCATGATGCGCGAGATGGATCACGTGCTCACCGAAGTCTTGAAGCACAGCGACGTCATCGTGTTCGAAGGTGCCGGCACGAAAGGATTTTCCGCCGGAGCGGAAGTGCGCGACCACACGCCGGACCGCGTCGCCGACATGCTGCGTACGTTCCACGCCATTTTTCGCATACTCTCGCGCGCCGATTGCGTGACCATCGCCGCCGTGCATGGCGTCTGCCTCGGAGGCGGCTGCGAATTGGCCACGTTTTGCGATTTTGTCCTGGCCACCGAATCCGCCAGATTCGGCCAGCCCGAAATCAAGCTGGGCTGTTTCCCGCCGGTCGCCGTGGTCACCTTTCCCGTGCTCATCGGCCTGCGGGCGGCCATGGATCTGATTCTTACCGGCCGCACAATTTCCGCAGCGGAAGCCAAACAGCTTGGATTGGTCACGCGCGTCGTGCCCGATAACGAACTCGCAGCTTCTATCGACAATCTGCTGAAGGAAATCGGTGGTCTAAGCTCTGCCGTGCTGAAGATGACTCGCCGCGAGCTGTGGGAGCGCTCCGGATTGGATTTCGATAAGAGCTTGGGCGACGCCGAGCAGATCTATCTTGAGGAACTGATGCAGACCGAGGATGCGCAGGAAGGCATCCGCGCGTTTCTGGAAAAACGTTCCCCCGTTTGGCACGGAA
>DASYRO010000507.1:0-2109 GCA_036004385.1 Candidatus Acidiferrales bacterium | reverse complement strand
AATGAAAAATGTAAGTGAGCGGATCGGGCGTCTCCCAGCGCTCGGCGAGGTCGGGCTGCGGGTTCATCTGCGCGTCGCGCTGCAGCAGGCCGCTGAAGATCAGGCTATGCAGGCGCTGCGATTGCGCGTCTGTGCCGATGCGCGGGTCGAGATTGGCGGGCATGGTCTCGATGAGGAAGACGACGGTGCCCTGGTTGGCGCGTTCGCCGGATGAACACGCTGCGGTCGCGAGGCAGAGGCCGAGCCAGCCACAAAAAACCAAAACCTCAACGCAGAGGACACCGAGACGCAGAATTCGCAGAGAGGACCTCGAAGAAATGCTTTGCGCGCCCACGCCCAAGCTACTTCGGCGGGGCATGGCAGATTTTGCCGAGGATGGCGGGACGCTTGGCGCCGGTGGCGCTGGGCAGATTGCCGGGACGCGCGTGCCACGTTTCGTAAGCGAGAATGGCAAAGGCGAAGGCTTCCTTGGCGTCTTCGGGCACGCCGAGCGCAGCCGAAGGCACGATGCTGATGCCCGGAAGTCCGGATTCAAGCTGCGAGCGGATCAGCGGATTGTGCGCGCCGCCGCCGGAAATAATCAGTTGATGAATCTGGTGGCGGCGGAGCACGAAACGATGCAGCGATTCCACGATGGAGACGGCGGTTAGCATGGTCGCGGTGCGCAGCAGATCTTCGGGGCGGGCCTTGTAGGTGCGCGCCCAATCGAGCAGGCGCTGCGCGGCGGGCTCGCCGTACTGTTCGCGGCCGGCGGACTTCGGCGGACGCTTGCGAAGAAACGGGTCTTCGAGCAGATCGCGCAGCAGCGCGGGAATCAACAGGCCGTTCTGGGCCATCTCCGCGTCGCGGTCATAGCTCAGCTTGCCGTCGGTGAAGTCTTGCACGAGCGCGTCAATCAGCATGTTGCCCGGGCCGGTGTCGAAGGCAAAAACTTTTTTTGCCGTGGCGCCAGCAGGAATCACGGTGACGTTAGCGATGCCGCCGATATTCAACGCCACGCGGCCGCGGCGCGCGTCCCGATAGAGCAGGTAATCCACAAAGGGCACCAGGGGCGCGCCCTGGCCACCGGCAGCCATGTCCGCGGGACGAAAATCGCCGATGGTGGTGACGCCCGTGCGCGCGGCAATCACCGCTGGCTCGCCGATTTGCAGCGTGGAGGCCACGCGCGGTGCGTCCAGAAACGACCCCGCCGCGCCCTGGTGATACATCGTCTGCCCGTGCGAGCCGACGAGCGAAATCTGCGATGGACGGACGCGGAATTTCTTACAGGCGTCGAGAGCGGCGCGGGCGAAGAGTTCGCCGAGAAGAAAATTTAACTGGCTGATCTCGCCCGTCGTGGTGGGCACGCCGTTGGCGATGCGCAAAATCGCGGCGCGGACTTCGGCGGAGAAGGGCATGGTGACAAAGTTTTCCAGCCTGGCGTTGAGACGCGGCGGCGTGCCGGAAATGCGCGCGAGAGCAACGTCAATGCCGTCGGCGGACGTGCCGGACATCAGGCCGAGGACAAGGATGGGCTTGGAAGTCTTGCCGGAGGGAGAGCGCATAGAGATTAGATTACCACGCGGCGCTGACGAAAATAGAAAAGGGAAAATAGAAAACAGGCGCCGTAGCGCCGGCGTCCCGCCGGCTCCGCGCTTGTTCCGAACGAAATGCAAAGCGGCGTCAAGCCGCCGCACTCCGAAAGGCAAAGCGGGAGCAAGCTCCCGCACTCGATATGCCGGCCACTTCGCTTTGCTCAGGACAAGCTGAAGGCCGGCGTTACGAGGAAGTTTGCTTCTTCAGTTTGGCGAGCAAATTCAGGGCGTCGAGGGGCTTCATGTTGTCGAGGTCGGCGTCGCGGAGGGCTTCCAAGATTTCGCGGTCAATGGCGGTGAACATCGTTTCCTGGTGGGGAGAAGAGGAGGAGGCTCCCGACGAATCGAGCGCGCCGGGGGAAAGCTCTTCGCTCAACTGGTGTTCGCTGACTTCGTGGCCGCGGAGCACTTCGCGCGCGCGAGCAATAACGCTGCGCGGCAAGCCGGCGAGGCGCGCGACTTCGATGCCGTAGCTCTTGTCCGCGCTGCCGGGCTCCACGCGCTTAAGAAATACAATTTCACTGCCGGATTCTTT
>DASYRO010000506.1:0-2567 GCA_036004385.1 Candidatus Acidiferrales bacterium | reverse complement strand
CTTAGTATTGGTGCAGAATTAAGGAAGGACGGCGAGCGGAGAGTCCGCAACTGCGCTTCAGGTCATGTAAGATAGTGGGACTGGATTCAGGGAGGATTGAGTGATCAGGAAAGTTTGGAAGCCGCGCATCGCCGCGGCAATGTGCACAGCGCTACTCGTGCTGAGTACGAGCGGAGCGCCGGCGGCGCAATCGCCGGCAAAAAAGACCAGCCCAGCCAAGAGCACGGCGCCGAAAACGACGCCGGCGAAAAGTTCCGCGCCGCGTTCCATCTCGCCGGCGGACCTCTCCGCGCGCAAATCGTTGGGCACCAAGAGCGCGCCCATCACCATGCAGGTGTTCAGCGACTTCCAATGCCCGGCGTGCCGCGAACTGTACCTCAACGTCGTGCGCCAGGTGATTGACAACTACGTTTCCGCGGGAAAGGTGTACTTGATCCACCGCGACTTTCCTCTGCCGGCGCACCAGCACTCGCGGGAAGCCGCTCGATATGCGAACGCGGCGGCCATGGTCAACCGCATGGAAAAAGTCGTGGCCGTGCTTTTCGATAAGCAGCCGGCGTGGTCCGTGGATGGAAACGTGGACGGCACGGTGGCCGCGGCGCTCTCTCCGGCAGAGATGAAGCAAGTGCGCGCGCTCGCCGGCGGGAACACGCTGGACGCGGGCATTGACAGTGACGTCGCGCTGGGCAATCAGTTCCGCGTGACGCAGACGCCCACTACCATCATCACCTATAAGGGGCAGGACTATCCGGTGGTCGGCGTTGTTTCCTACAGCATGATGAAGACGTTCATCGAACAGTTGCTGCACCAATAGCCATGACGCGCTGGTTGATTTTTATCGGCCGAGTAGGGCTGGGCCTGGTCTTCGTGTACGCGGCGTACACGAAATTACAAATGCCATGGATCAGCTTTGCCGCGCAGATTCAAGCCTACAAGCTGAGCTGGCTGAGCGATGAGGCGGTGATCTTCATCGCCAGGACCTTGCCGTGGTTCGAACTCATTCTGGGAGTCCTGCTGCTGATTGGCGTCCAGCTTCGCTGGGTGGGTGCTGCTGCGAGTTTGTTGCTCGTCTTCTTTTTCGCCGCGCTGGTGCGCTCGTACGCGCTGGGCATGAACATTGATTGCGGCTGCTTCGGCACGGGCGACCGGCTGACCTGGAAGACGCTCGCGCGCGAGGGCGCTCTGCTGGCCGTGGCGCTCAGCGTCACGCTTGGCGCGTTTTGGACACGGCGCGGAGCCGGCAGCGTTTCCGAAATGACACGCGAGCCGCAAGCGGCCGCAGGCCACTCAAAGTAAATCTTCATGAAAAGCCTGGACGAATATCTGGAACTCGCCGAGCGAGCGCATGGCCACATGTGTGCAGGACAAGTGTTGGGGGTGCGCCTGGCCATGCTCGGCGTGCGCGAGTTGGGCCTGGATCCGGTAAAGGACCGCAAGCGATTGGTCACCTACGTGGAAATTGACCGCTGCATGACGGACGCGGTGGCGCTGGTAGCCAATTGCCGCCTGGGCAAGCGCGCGCTGAAATTTCTCGATTGGGGAAAAGTGGCGGCGACGTTTGTGGATTTGCAGACCGGCCGCGGGATTCGCGTTGTTGCCAAAGAGAGCGCAAAGCAGAAGGCGCGGGAAATGTTTCCGCAGTTGGATAAGGAGCAGGGCCAGCAGAAAGCCTACCGCGCGATGTCCGACGAAGAGATGTTCGAGCGCCAGTGGGTGCGCGTGGAAGTGAAGCCAGAAGATTTGCCCGGGTTCAAAGCGCCGCGCGTCGTGTGCGCGGAATGCGGCGAAGGAATTAATTTCAAACGCGAAGTGATACGAGAGGGCCGCACGCTCTGCAGGGCCTGCGCCGGTGAGCGATACTATGAGCCGCAGTCTTGAGCGAACAATTGCGCTCAAGCCGCAGACGATTTCCTGTGATCCGGCCGTGCAGCAATTCGCAGGAGCGTCCATCCCGTCGGGACAAATGCGGTAGGATGGTTTCTGGATGATTACGTTGTTCAAAGAGCGGGGCTGGATGCCGGCGTGGGTGCGCGAGCATCCGCGCATGGGCCGCATCATCTTCGGGTTTCTGATTTTTTGCGCCGTGGCCGTAGGCGCGGGCGCGGGATTTCTTTTCGTTTACGTCAGCGATTTGCCGGAGGTGCGCGCGCTTGAGGATTTCCGCCCCAACGTCGTCACCGAGCTGTATTCCGACGACGGTCAGTTGATCGGCACGTTCGCTTTGCAGCGGCGCATGCTGCTGACCTACGACCAGACTCCGCCGCTGATTAAAGACGCGGTAATTTCCACCGAAGACCAGCACTTCTACGATCACTGGGGCATTGACCTGCCTCGCGTGTTGCAGGCCGCGTGGCGCAACGCCGTGCGCATGCGCACCGTCGAAGGGGCCAGCACGCTGACCATGCAGCTTGCCGGCACGCTGTTCCTCGACCGCACCGACCGCAGCCCCCGCCGGAAAATTCAGGAAATGCTGCTGGCCATGCAGGTGGAGCGGCACTACTCCAAACAGCAAATCTTCGCCATGTACGCCAACCAGATTTATCTGGCGCACGGAAATTACGGCTTTG
>DASYRO010000505.1:0-6523 GCA_036004385.1 Candidatus Acidiferrales bacterium | reverse complement strand
GCACCTGCAACAGCACCGGCGCGTACAGCAACAGCGTCAGTAGTCCGGAAAGACCGATTCCCGCCGCCGGCTGTTTCCAATCGCGCAGGCGAAAGCTTCCTATCTTCGCCGGGAAAAGCAGCAGCCACGCGCAAATGGCGGCGTGACTCGCCACCACAAAGACCATCGTCAAGTGCGTATAAGCGCCTAGTGCTGCGGTAATGCCGTACGCGACCCAGTTTGACCACTTGGCACTGCGCAGCCCGCGCAGCAGAAACATCGTCGAGACCAGCGCCCAGAAAAGCATTCCCGTATAGCCCCGCGCGTTCTGCGAAAACCATACGTGATGATAGGACACTGTCAGCAGCGTTGCCGCGAGCAGCGCTTCGCGGCGGGAGGTGACCTCTCGTCCCAGAAAGTACAGCGCAGGCACCGCGCCCACACCGAACAGTACCGCCGGGAGGCGCAGCGTCCAGGGATGCTCACCTAAGGCCAGCACGGAGATTTTCGCGAGCACCGAATAGAGCATGTGCTGGATATCGCCGGAAAAAAGCGTCAGGATTTCGGCGAACGGCCGCCGAACGACATCAATCAGGAAGTAGTATTCATCCAGCCAAAGGTCGCGGTCGAGTCCGATAATGCGCAATACCGTCGCCAGCGCCATCAATGTTAGGAGAGCGCCCCACGGCGTACCTGCTTCGTTCCCACCCGCGACGCGCGCGTTCGATTCGACGGCCAGGTCCTCTTGCGCCATTTCGCTCTTCATTCCATTGCGCGTCCCGAGGCGCGCACACTCCTCCGAGGCGGTTTTATCGCAAGAAAGCTTCCACATTGTAACTCAGCTTTCACTCTGCGCGAGGTGACCTAACTAATTGTGCTCAAAGAGAATAGGCGTTCCTGAGGAATTTCGCAGCCGCGCGGGGATGTGCAATCCATTGCCGCCTCATGTGCAATCTTTTTCTCATATAAGTCCGCCACCCCAACACTCCCCCGTCCTTTCTGCTCTGTGACTCCTTAACTTTGCAATTCTCCACCCTGCGACTTTTTCGCTCCGCAACCCTAGGATCCTTCAACTCGTCATCCTGCGATTTTCTGAATCCGCGTCGCCAGTTCGATGTCGTTGGCCGTTAATCCGCCCGCGCTGTGCGTAATCAGGCTGATGCTGACTTTGTTCCACGAATTCGACCAGTCCGGATGATGGTTCATGGCTTCCGCGGCGAGCGCCACACGCGTCATGAATGCGAAGGCCTCGGAAAAATCCTTGAACGCGAAATCGCGCTGCATCACTCCGTCTTTGATGCTCCATCCCCGTAAATTCCCCAGCTTGGCTGTAATTTGCTCCACGGCAAGTTTTTCCAGTGTCATCGTTCCCGCCTTTCTCCGCGCACGCCGCTACCGTGCTGCAGCCAGCGCCGCGATTTTTCTGAATGTGTCGATAACCAATTATGACGCCAGCGCGGTGAGGAAGTCACGAGGTTGAAGGTCAGAAATCAGAGCCCGGATTCAGGATTCCGGATTCAGGATTCAGGGCCATGAAGGAAGAGCGACATTCGATATTCGATGTCTGATATTCGATTGTCGATTTTCGCTTTTCATGGGATATTCATTTGCTGTCGCGCCCCTGTGGTGGACCGCTGCGCATCTTGCCTCTGGCCACCCATTCATCTTTCGGAGCCCACTGTGAAAAAAACCATCCGCGTTGTGCAATACGGCGTCGGACCCATCGGCGCCGGCATTGTCCGCCTGATGCGCGAAAAAAAAGCCCTGCAAATCGTCGGCGCGATTGACAAGGACCCCGCCAAGGCCGGCAAAGATCTTGGCGAAGTGGTCGGCGCATCCGACGCGCCCTGGGGCGTTCCTGTTTCCGACGACGCCGGCAAGATGCTTGGCCAGAAAGCCGACGTCGTCGTGCACACCACTTCGTCTTCTCTGCGCGACGTCGAAGACCAGCTCATCGAATGCATCGAGGCCGGCTCCTGCATCGTCTCCACCTGCGAAGAGCTGGCTTACCCGTTCAAAAAGCATCCGGAAATTTCCGAGCGGCTGGACACGGAAGCCAAAGACTGGGGCGTGGCGCTGGTCGGCACGGGCGTGAATCCCGGTTTCGTGCTGGATAAGCTCGTGCTCACGCTGTCGGCCGTGTCGCAGCGCGTGGACTCCGTGCGCGGCGTGCGCATCGTGGACGCCAGCAAGCGCCGCCTGCCGCTGCAGAAAAAAATCGGCGCGGGTATGACCGTGGAGGAATTCAAATCCAAAGTCGCCGAAGGCATCATCAAGCACCACGGCCTGCCGGAATCCGTGGCCATGGTCGCCGACGGCCTGGGCCTCGCCGTGGATGACATCACCGAAACGATTGAGCCGGTCATCGCCCAGTCGCCCGTGAAGACGGAATATCTGGAAGTCGCTGCCGGACAAGCCGCCGGCGTACACCAGATTGCTCGCGGCCTGGCCAAGGGCAAAGAAAAAATTTATCTGGAATTGCAGATGTACGTCGGCGCGCCGGAATCATCGGACACCATCGAGCTCTCCGGCCAGCCCAATATCAAACTCACTGTGCCCGGCGGCACGCACGGCGACGTGGCCACAGCGTCGGTCGTCGTCAACTGCATCCCCGCAATTCTCGCCGCGCCCGCGGGCCTGCGCACCTCGCGCGATTTGCCGATGTGCTTCTTCCCTCCCAACGCGAAGCCGTAGGTCTATGACGCTTTGATTTCGAATCTGCGAAATCTGCGTAATCTGCGGATTCCTAGCTCTTCTGCCAAAATTTCGCCACCGCCGCGTAGTCCACATCTTCGCGTGTGGCGCCCTTGACCGCGTTGTAAATCTCCCGCGCCGCGGCTGTGGCCGGCAGAGCCACGCCGAGCTGGTTGGCCAGCTCCAGCGCCAGCCCGAGGTCTTTGTGCATGAGCCGCAGCGGAAAGCTCGGCGCATATTGCCCGGACAGTATCATCGGCGCTTTTACGTCGAGCACCGCTGCGCGCGCCATGCTCGCCTGCAGGACTTCGATCAGCCGCTCGCCGTCGAGCCCGGCGCGCTGCACCAGCGCGAGCGCCTCGGCCAGCGCGTCCACTTGCAGCGCGAGGATCATGTTCATGGCCAGCTTCATGGTTTGTCCCGCGCCGTGCCCGCCGAGATGAAAACATTGTTTCCCCATGGCCGCCAGCACCGCGTAAACTTTTTCCAGCACATCTTTTCGCCCGCCGACCATGAACACCAGCTCGCCTTTTTCCGCGCCCCACGTGCCGCCGGTCACCGGCGCGTCGATGAATTCCGCTTCGTGCTCCGCGCACGCCGCGGCCGCGCGCCGCGCCAGCGCCGGCGAGACGGTGCTGGAATCAATCAGTACGGCCGATTTTTGCAGACCGTCAATGACGCCCTTCGGCCCAAACAATACTTCCTCCAGCGCCGGCGGATCGCTCACCATCGTAATGACCACTTCCGACTTCGCCGCCACGTCCCGCGGCGTGGCGGCGGTGGCCGCGCCCTTTTCGACAAATTCCCGTGCGCGCTCGCGCGTGCGGTTCCACACCGTCAGGTTGAATCCAGCCTTCATCAAGTTCAGTCCCATCGGCCGGCCCATCAATCCCAGTCCGATGAGGCCTACGTTTGTGGCCATCCTTCTCCTCCGCTAACCAGACACTTATCCCCCCACACCAATCCGCGTCCGCGAACTATATCTTGCTCTGCTCGATTTTCAACTGAGGAATTCCGCGGCGATGAAATGGAAGGGTTTTGTGTTTCCCTGCTACCTGCTACCTGTCACCTGCTACCTTCTCTTAAGCTACTTCCGGCATATTGTCGCCATTCGCGCCGCCGCCCGCCGCGGACGCGTTGGCTTCCATCTCCGTGACGCGCACGATGTACTGGTAGGGGATTTCCCAGCGGAACGACCGCACACTGCCGCTCTTTTCAAAATGCTCTTCGAGGAAAATGGATCGCCCGGAATCCGCGGACAGCGTCCCCGACGCCGGCAGGTTCACTTCTCCCGCGCGGTATTGCACGTGCACGCGCCTGCCCAGCAGGCTCGAATACTTCGCCATCCCACCACTTTCTGCCTCGCACCCCGCCCGCACAATAGTACGTTCGTAATACCCTGCGCGCAGGCCTCCGCGTGACATTGTGCTACGTGGTGTGTTTGATTCAATTCTCTGCCGTGCAAGCGATTTGTGATTGAGTGATTGGTGATTGAGCGAATTCAGAACTGCGAACAGCTTCTTGCGGGCGTTCCTCAATCTCTGAATCACAAATCACTCAATCGCAAATTTTTACGGTCATGACTCACCGCTTGGCGCTCGGCTCTAATGATGTCCTCCTCCATGCGCTCCCAACTCCAAAGCCGGCTCTTCCGCCTTCACGCGCAAATCGGCGATGAGCATCAACACCAGCGGCGACACGACGCCGTACGCGAGGAACGCGTACAACACCGCCAGCACAAATCCCAGCATGCCCTGCGTGGGGTCGCTCGCGCGCCAGGCCAGCACGCCCGCGGCGATGCCCGCGAGGCTCGCCAGGTACCGGCTGCCCAGCGACACCTCCAGCCTGCGCCCGCACCCGGGGCAATCCATGCCGTCGCTGTAGGCCACCACGAAGCCTGCCGGCACTTCCTTCAGGCACATCGGACATTTCCTCGCCGCCATCGTTCGCCTCCGTCTTTCGTTTTTGAATCTGCGAAATCTGCGTAATCTGTGGATGTTCCTACACCAGCGCGAACTCAACTCTCCTCTGAAATGGATCAATGCGTTCCGCCCGCACGCGCACGCGGTCGCCCAGCCGAAACGCTTTTATATTCGCTCCCGGCGCGTTTTTGCTGCTTGCCTTGGACGAAGGCGAAGAACGCGTCGGGGATCCTCGATGCGACCCGCGACCCGCCCTGCTCGCCGCCGAAGGGAGCGAAGCCGAAGCGTGGCGTCCGCCGCGTTCGATCAAAATTGCGCGGTCGCTCTCACGGTAAAACGATCCGCCGCCAGTGTATTCCTCGATGGCTGCGACGGGCACTAACCCTTCGACAAATAGCTCCAGTAATTCCACAAAAAATCCAAACTTGTGCACGGAGATAATCAGCCCGGTATATTCGTCCCCGAGGTGTTCTTCCATGAACTGCGCCGTCTTCCAGTCCATCAGCTCGCGCTCGGCGGTGTCCGCGCGGCGCTCCGCTTCCGACGACTCCACCGCAATCTCCTCCAGCTCCGCCATCTGATAAATCCCTCCGTGCGTACCGCCGGCCTTCAGGCCGGCATGGATTTCTGCGCGAAGCGCCTTGGAGTGCGGCGCGTGGGCACCGCTTTGTAGGGGCGCAGCATGCTGCGCCCGGTTTTCGAATTTCGAAGATCGAACATCGCTTCTCGGATTCTCCAACGCCCATTTGAGAATCCGATGCACAATCAAGTCCGGATACCTACGAATGGGCGACGTGAAATGGGTGTACTCGTCGCAGGCCAGCGCGAAGTGTCCCAGCGGCTCGGCGGCGTAGCGCGCCTGTTTCAGCGAGCGCAGCATCAAGTAGGAAAGAATTCTTTCTTCCGCCTTGCCTTCGATTTTTCGCACCAGCGCCTGGTAGTGCTGCGGGCGGATATTGATTTCCCGCATCGCCGGCAGCGTGACGCTCATCGTGCGCATCCGCCCGGCTCCGGACTTTCCATAATGCGCCGAGGTTCGCACCTGCCCATGTCTCACCGGGACTTTTCGCTCCGCCAGGTCCTCCACGCCCAGCGAGTAACCGAAAGCTTTGGCCAGCTCCTCGAACTCCAGCACTTTTTTCGCGTCGGGCTTTTCGTGGACGCGATGCAGCGACGCGATGCCCCGCTTCTCCAGATAATTGGCCACCGCTTCGTTGGCCGCCAGCATGAACTCTTCGATGATGCGGTTGGCGATGTTGCGCTCGCTGCGCACGATGGACTTCATGCGGTTCATCTCGTCGAACTCAATCACTCGTTCCGGTAAATCAAAATCAATCGAGCCGCGCTTGTCCCGCTTCGCGCTCAGGATCAGCGCCAGCTCCTTCATCAGCCGGAAGCGCTCGGCGAGCGCGGCGTAGCGCGCGTTCATTTCTGCATCGCCCGCCAACACTTTGTTCACATTCGTGTACGTCATGCGCTCGACCGAACGAATCACGCCCGGCGTGAACCGCGCGCGCACCGTCTTTCCGTGCGTGTCGATTTCCATCACCGCGCTCATCACCAGCCGGTCCACTTTCGGATTCAGCGAGCAAATGCCGTTGGATAGCGCCTCGGGCAGCATGGGCACGGCGCGGTTGGGAAAATAGACGGACGTGCCGCGCACGCGCGCCTCGCGGTCCAGCGACGACGCGCGCTTCACGTAATGCGCGACGTCGGCGATGTGCACCTGCAGCTCGTAGTGATCGTTGGGCAGCTTTTCGACGTACACGGCGTCGTCAAAATCTTTGGCCGTCTCTCCATCAATCGTCACAATCGGCAATTCGCGAAAATCTTCCCGCTTACTTTGGAGTGCGGGAGCTTGCTTGTCCTGAGCGAAGCCGAAGGGCTCCCGCCTTCCCGCGGCGAAGCTTGCTTCGCCGCCCGTGGAT
>DASYRO010000504.1:0-4391 GCA_036004385.1 Candidatus Acidiferrales bacterium | reverse complement strand
GCGATATGTGCCCGCCATCATTCCCCGTTTGTTTCTCGTTCTCTAGCGCGATTGAGTGATTGAGTGATTTGTGATTGAGCGATTGAGGAAGCACGGAATGACTCAGCGTCTCCGCCAAAAGTCCTGAATCACTCAATCACCAATCACTCAATCACAAATTGGGCGGAAGTCACGGGAAAGGACAATTCCAGCTCCGCGTTATCGTTGGCATGGTTCTGCTGCGCGGTTCAGTGTGCGCGGGAAAAATGCTCGTGCACGACACGCCAGCTATTTCCTTTGCGCGTGAAGACGTGCGTGCCGCGCCCGTGGATGGTGCGCCGCGCGCCCAATCCCACGCTCCAGTAAAACGTGGCCACGGCGGCGCGGCCGCTCACCAGCACGCGCAGGTCTTCGACGCGGTAGGTCATTTTCGGCGAGCGCTGCCAGTAATGCTGAAACGTCTTTCCCAACGCGGTGAGGCCGCGGATGCGCTCGTGCTTTGTGGAAGAAAAGCCCACGAAGTTTCCATCAAACATGGCCAGCGACCCGCGGAGGTCGCGGCGATTGATGGCTGCGGCCTGCTCGCTTTCCAGACGCAGGATGTGCTGTTGGACGGTATTGCGCATGGCTCACCTCGCAGGGGGGCAACACGTTCAATGTAGCACCGCGCTGGACAGGCTGGAAAGCCTGCCCACTAAAATCCCCCGCCGCCTCCGCCTCCTCCTCCGCCTCCCGAGCCTCCGCCGCCGCCGAAGCCGGAGCCGCCCGAGCTGCGCGGCGCCGAGGCCATCGTCGAAGCCGCCTGCGTGGACATGCGGTTCAGGTTATCGACGAAATAGGTCGGGTGAAACGTCGTGAAATTTCCGCCGCGATACCAATCCGGCGGCTGATTGCAGATCCCTTCGAAGGCCTTCGTCCAGTTTTTCTCCACGCCCAGAGCCATGGCGAAGGGCAGATATTTTTCAAAGAGCTGCGGCGTCTTCACCATGCGCTCGAAGCGATCGGATTCCACGCGTCCGAGGAATTCTTCGAAGCCCAGCACGCCTTCCAGCGCTTCCGCGCCCTTGGTCGTACGCGCGGGCATAATCAAACCGAATCCGCAGATGATTCCGCCGCTCAGAATTGCGGCGACGATGAACGGCGCGGGCTGCATGCCCAGCGTGCCAGCCAGCATCCCTCCGGCCCAGAAGCCCAGCCCGCCGAGAACGGCGCCGCCGATCAGGTAGCCCGCTTTCACTTTGTCCGGACGCTGCGCATAGTATTTGCGGTCCAGCAGCGCGTCGAAGATGAGGTCTTTGATCCCCGGCAAGTTTTTATAGAATTTATTCGCGAGATCGGAAAGCTCAACGGTCTCGACGTCGCCGTCATTGAACATCCCTTCCAGCAGCCTTCGTTCATGAAGTTTTAGTTCCCGCCACTCGCCAGGCTTTTTACGCAGGTGAAAAACATAATCGGTGTTGGAAAAGAGCCCGAGCATGTGGTCTTTCTTTTTTTCTTCGATGAGGATGTAGCCGCGCACGGCGAGGTCCACGAGCGTGGCGGTGATGTCGCGCATGTCCGCGGAATTGTCAATCAGTGTGCCGATTTCCGCAGGCGTGAGTCCTTCGGGCGGATCGTAGCGCGTGGAAATCGGCCGCAGACGCGGGTCGCGCCCACGCACGCTCCACACGCGCCACATCACAAAAAAAACAAAAATGGGAACGAGGAGCGGCCAGTTGCTTTTTAAAAACTGCGCGATTTTCTCCGCCGTGCCGGGCTCGTGAACCAAGCCCTTATCCCAACCGATCACCGCGGTGAGACCTTCATGGAACGCGAGGTTGCGCCGCATGTGGAACGTGATTTCGCTGCCGCTCACTTTTACATCGGCGTCTTGTTCCTTGGAACCGTACTCGCCGGTGAAGGCCAGCGTGCGGATGCCGCTCGCGCCCGAAGGCAACTGCACCACGGCGCTGGCGTCCTGGATGGGCACTTCCCATTCGTCGCCGGTAATGTTCCAGTAGAGTTCGTCGTGGTCTTCGAAGAAGAGCAGCGCATTGGGCACCTTGTAGCGGATGACGACCGTGCGCACGGCGTCTTCCGCGCCGGGAACCCAGACTTTCAGCTTGCGGTAGTGCCGCTCGCGCGAGCTTTCCACTTTCAGCTCGTGGCCTTCGCCATCGGTGATGCTTTCCAGTTCCAGAAAAAGAGTTTTGTTGAAGCCTTGCGGTGTGCGGTATTCGACAGGAATCGTGCGGTAGAGCCCGTTCCACTTGCCCATGAAATGCGGGTGAATGGTTTCGGTGACGACGATAGTTCCGTCCGCGTTCACTTCCACACGCACGTCGAAGCTCTGAATGACCAGCGACCGCGCCCCCATCGGCGCGGCCAGCGCCACCAGCAACAGCGCGCACAGCAGCACGCGTCGCAGCATGTTCACCTCGGCTTACTGCGCCGTGCCGAAGCTGACCTTGGGCGCTTCGCGCTGCGCGGCGTCCTTCAGCTCGAAGAATTCGCGCGGTTGGAAGCCGAACATTCCGGCGATGATGCTCGAAGGGAAGACAGCGATTTTCGTGTTCAGGTCGCGCACGACGGCGTTGTAGTAGCGCCGGGCGTTCTGCACGTACTCTTCGATTTCGCCCAGCGTGCCTTGCAGCTTGGTGAAGCTCTCCACGGCGCGGAGCTGCGGATAGGCCTCTGCCAGAGCAAACAATTGGCGCAAAGCGCCGGTGAGCATGCCTTCGGCTTCGGCCTTGGCCGCAGGGCCTTGCGCGGCCATGGCTTTGTTACGCGCGTTGATGACGCCTTCCAGGGTGCCTTTTTCGTGCGCGGCGTAGCCCTTCACCGTTTCCACGACGTTGGGGATGAGGTCATAGCGGCGCTTGAGTTGCACGTCAATGTCCGCCCAGGCGTTCTCCGCTTGCACGCGCAGCCGCACCAGGCTGTTGTACATGGCGATTACAATCACCACGAGCACGGCGAGAACAATCAACGCAATCATCATCGGATGTGCCTCGATTCCGGGAGTTCACTCCCAAAGTGCCGCCAGAATGCGGCACCGCTCGGCTCGCGCCACTATACGACGCGCACTCCAGCGTGTAAAGGCGCACACTGTTGATACGCGACGTCGCGGCTAAAAATATCGCGCGGTCCGGATTCGAATTACTCGCCACTCGCCACTCATCACTAACCACTAGCTACTGTCTTACTTTTGCGTTATCTTGCGTGCCGTTGCCGGCTTCGCTTTATCCCGAGCGAAGCGAGGGATCTCTCTTCGCGGATCTATGCTCTACAAATCTCTCAGCGCTGCGGTGTACGGAATTGACGCCTACCTCGTGCAAGTCGAGGTGGACCTCGGTCCCGGCTCGCAGAGCATTTTCAACGTCGTCGGCCTTCCGGACGTCGCCGTCAAGGAAAGCCGCGAGCGCGTGCGCGCGGCGCTGAAGAATAGCGGCTTCGATTTTCCCTCGCCGCAGACCGTCACCGTGAATCTCGCGCCCGCCGACATTCGCAAGGAAGGTTCCGCGTTTGATCTGCCTATGGCGCTGGGAATTCTCGGTTGCCAAGGAACGTTTTTCGGCAAGCCGCTCGACAACATGATTTTTCTCGGTGAACTTTCGCTCGACGGCAGCGTGCGTCCCGTGCGCGGCGCGCTCTCCGCGGCGCTGGCGGCGCGCGAAAAAGGCGTGCGTTCGCTGGCCGTGCCCGAAGCGAATGCCAAAGAAGCCGCCGTGGTCGAAGGCGTGGACGTGTATGCGCTGCGCTCGCTGCCGCAGGCCGTGGACCTGATCAACGCTCCGGAATCCGCCGCGCCCGTCCGCGTGGACGCGGCGAAAATGCTGGACGAAGCCGCTGTCTATCCCGTGGACATGCACGACGTCCGCGGGCAGCAATCCGCCAAGCGCGCGCTGGAAGTGGCCTGCGCCGGCGGCCACAATATTCTGCTCATCGGCCCGCCGGGCGCGGGCAAAACGATGCTTGCCAAGCGCATCCCTTCGATTCTGCCGCCGATGTCGCTGGAAGAAGCCATCGAAACGACGCGCATTCACAGCGTTGCCGGCGTGCTCGAAGATTCCCGCGGGCTTGTGGGCACGCGCCCGTACCGCGCTCCGCATCACACGATTTCTGATGCAGGACTCATCGGCGGCGGAGCCGTGCCGCGCCCGGGAGAAGTCTCTCTCGCGCACCACGGCGTGTTGTTTTTGGACGAGCTGCCGGAATTCGAGCGCAACGTTTTGGAAGTGATGCGCCAGCCGCTCGAAGAAGGCGTGGTGAATATCGCCCGCGCGGCGATTTCTGTCACGTTTCCTTCGCGCTTCATGCTCGTCGCCGCGATGAACCCCTGCCCGTGCGGATTTTTCGGCGACCCCACGCGCGAGTGCCACTGCTCGCCGCCGCAGATCCAGCGCTACGTCAGCAAAATTTCCGGGCCGCTG
>DASYRO010000503.1:0-3294 GCA_036004385.1 Candidatus Acidiferrales bacterium | reverse complement strand
AAAGACAACCAGCAGAAACGCCTGCGCTCCATCGCCAAGGGAGTAGGACTCTCGCCGCAGGAGCTGGTCCAGAGCGAAGAGGAACTCCAGCGCATGGACCAGCAGTTGCGCATCCTTAGCGACGACCGCAAAGTGAAGATCGAGGAGTTGAAGGCGCTGCGGCGCCGCGTGGACTCCTACCTGAAAGTGATGAGCGTCACGCACCCGCGCATGAACGGCGTGCCGCCCGAAGTGCTGCGCACGATGCCGTGATTCACTTGTGCCCGCAGGCCATGCGCTCCTGCGGAGACATGGGCTGATACTCCCCTTCGCCCACGCGCGCCAGCACCGCGGGAAAACTCTTTCGCAGAATCATCGAGCCCCAGCCGCGGCCCATCACCAGGCTGACCATCACCGCCTTCATTCCCTTGAAGCCAGTGTGTTCCAAGCGCAGGCGCGTGCCACCTTCGATGGGCTCCAGCGTGAAGCGTACGACCGTGTCAATCGGGCCGCCGCGCCAGGTGTACGCCAGGCGGCGCGGCGGATCGAGCTCGATCACTTCGCAGTACGTTTTGCCGTCCCAGCCCGGCCGCGGCGTGGACGTGAACATGAACTTGTGGCCCAGCCGCGGCTCGAAATCGTTGGGCATCAGCCAGTCGGCGATCGCTCTGCTGTCGGTGAGCGCGCGCCACACTTTTTCCGGCGGATGCGGGTAGGTCATTTCGAATTTCAGGTCGCGTTTCATGGGAACACCTGCTTTCCTTGCCTGACCGGCCCGAGTACGAGGCGCGGAATAAGCAGATTCCTCCCT
This sequence comes from Candidatus Acidiferrales bacterium, assembly GCA_036004385.1. GTDB lineage: Bacteria > Acidobacteriota > Terriglobia > Acidiferrales > UBA7541 > JACQDE01. Next base: position 2,504 of record DASYRO010000503.1, on the reverse strand, counting down.
GCGCTCGGAATGACATGCGCGGGCATGACGGCTTACGCTGCTGGCGCGAGTTTCTTCATCAAGGCGCCGAGCACCAAACCGGCGAGGAACAGTTTGCCGACGACGTCGAAAACTTCCATGCCGATAAACGGCGCGGAAAATCCGTACCAGGTGGAATACGGCAGAATTTTCAGCGCGACAAAAGCAAGACCGAAAAGGCCGAGCCACAGGGCGCGGCGCAAGACTGTCGCGGCCACGATTCCCGGAAGCACCAGACACAGTAGCGCGGCGGCGAGCATGTCCGTCAGCAATTGCCGGATCAGCATGGGGGTGAGGTCTTTCGTCTTGTCGGACATGTCCGGAAGAAAAGCGACGGAAACGAACGCGCCTTGCGGCGCGAAATAGACGGCGTTTTCGGGCGCGTTTTCATGGAGCACGCGCACGACGGCCTGCGCATCCCGGAACTCGCGGACCTGCACATGCACGAGACCGTGCGTCAAACCACCCCACAGGAACAGCACGATGCCTCCCACTAACGTGCCAATGGCCAGGAATTTCACGTTCATGGTTTCCTCCTCGCGTGGCGGATTTTATTTCTTCAACTTGTGGATCGACTGCCTGTCCTTTTGTGCTTCCCTATCCAGATATTCGCCCAGTCGGTTGAGTCCGGTGGTCCAGAATTTTTCGTAATGCGCCACCCAGTCGTACACCTGGCGGAGGCGCGCGGCACGCAGACGGTAATGGCGCTCGCGGCCGGCGCGGCGCATGGTCACCAGGCCGGCCGTGCGCAGAATGCGCAGGTGCTGCGAAATCGCCGGGCGCGACATCGCAAACGGACGCGCCAGCTCGTTCACCGCGCGCTCGCCGCGGCCCAGCGTATCCAGCAGGCGGCGGCGCGTGGGGTCGCCGATGGCGTGGAAGACGTCGGCGCCGGCGCGAAACGCCGGGCGCGAGGCGGTGGTCGTCGCGGGCATGGCCAGAATAATACGTAAGCGAATGCTTACGTGTCAAGAGAAATTTGCGATTGAGTGATTTGTGATTAAGTGATTGCGGAACTGGCGTATGATTTCGCCGCCCGCGGAGAAAGTGTCGTGACCATTCAAAAACGCATTTCACTGTCTCGCATAATAGTGCTGGCAGCGCTGTTCACGACAACGGCGGCGTGGGCGCAACGTGAACTGACTTACAAGCAGGTGGACGAGCCGCACCCGTATTACTGGCGGGAGATGTATTTGCCGCAGCTCATCACGGGGCCGAGCGCGGTGGCGTGGATGCCGGACGGAAAGTCGGTGGTGTACTCGATGGCCGGCTCGCTGTGGCGGCAGGCGGTTGACTCATCGCGCGCGGAGCAACTGACCGCGGGGCCCGGGTACGACTACCAGCCGGATTGCTCGCGGGACGGCAAGTGGGTGATTTACACATCTTACGAGAAGGACGCGCTGGAATTATTCGCGCTGGAAATCGCGAGTGGAAACGTTTTGCAGCTTACGCACGGTGGCGCCGTGAATGTCGAGCCGCGATTTTCGCCGGATGGGAAGCGAATTGCGTTTGTGTCCACGATGTACAACGGGCGCTTCCACATTTTTGTGGCGGATTTTTTGGAGGAAGGAAGACTCGGCAACGTGCGACGGCTGACGGGCGAAGAGCGCACCACGCTGCCGCGTTACTACTACAGCGCATACGACCACGAGATTTCGCCGGCGTGGTCGCCGGACGGCAGCGAAATTCTTTTTATTTCCAATCGCGGGCATCTCTACGGCACGGGCGGAATCTGGCGCATGAAGGCGGCGCCGGGCGCGGAGCGGCGAGAGATTTTGTCGGAGGAGACCACGTGGCGCGCGCGGCCGGACTGGTCACCGGATGGAAAGCGTATCGTGTGGAGTTCGTACGCGGGACGAAATTGGCACCAGCTCTGGGTGCTGCCGGCGGAGGGCGGCCATGCGTTTCCGATTTCGTACGGAGAATACGACAACACCACGCCGCGCTGGTCGCCCGATGGCAAGCGCATCGCGTTCATTTCCAATCGCGGCGGAAATACTTCGCTATGGGTGCAGGAAATTCCCGGGGGCGTGCAGCGGCAAGTCATCGCAAAGGAACGGAAATATCTGCGCGCGATGGGCCGGTTGCGTATCACCGTGTTGGATGAATTTGGCAAGCCGACGCCGGCGCGCGTGAGCGTTATCGGAGCAGATAAGCGCGCGTACGCGCCAGACGATGCGTGGATGTACGCCGCAGACGGCTTCACGCGAAGCGAGCGGCAATTCGAGCCGCATTATTTTCATGCACGGGGTACGGCAGATATAACGGTCCCCACCGGAAAAATTGAAATCGAAGTGATGAAGGGATTTCAGCATCGCGGCGAACACTTCATCGTAGACGTGTCTGCTGGAAGAATCGCTGAAGCGCGTATGCGGCTGCGGCCGTTGCGGCTGCCGGCGGAGGGCGGCCATGCGTTTCCGATTTCGTACGGAGAATACGACAACACCACGCCGCGCTGGTCGCCCGATGGCAAGCGCATCGCGTTC
>DASYRO010000502.1:0-3990 GCA_036004385.1 Candidatus Acidiferrales bacterium | reverse complement strand
CTGCCCACAACAACTTCCTGGCGCTCGATCTGGTTCCACAAATAGCCGCCGGCATTCCATACGGGGTCGTCGGGTTGAATATTTCCCTGGCCATCTGTTGCGCGCACGGCCAGTACATGACGCCCCGGCCTTTCCGGCAGCCACATGAAGTCCCACGCCCGGAACGCGAACGCGCCATAATCTTCTGCAAGCCGCGCATCCCGCCAGACTTGGCCGCCGTCGGTAGAAACCTCCACTTTGACTACACGATCGTGACCGCTGAATGCGATGCCTTTCAACATCACAGGCAAGCCGGAAGGAATTTTGCTGCTGCCGTCCGGCGTAATGAGAAACGAACGCACCGGCATTTGGCCCATCGGCAGGGTCTTGACCTTGCCGGCCTTCATCTCCCCGGGCGTGGTGTTCCCCCGAGGTGTGTTTGGCACTCGATACGCCGTTTTCATCCAGAAGTTCTCATCCGGGCTGTCCAGCACGCGGATGTGTGTTAGAGCCTTCACCCAGTACGTGGCGAAATTACCTGGAACCACCAGGCGGGCCGGAAAGCCGTTAAGCATCGGCAACGGTTCGCCATTCATCTGAAAGGCAATCACGCATTCATCCATCGCGGAATGAGTGAGCTGAAGCGACTTGAGATATTTATGTGATCCGAATCCCTCCGGCGCTTTGCCACGGTCCATTCCTTCGAACTGCACCTCAACCGCCCCTTTTTTCACTCCCGCTGCATCGAGTAATTCTTTCAAACGCACTCCAGTCCACAGCGCATTTCCCATCGCCCCGTTGCCCCACTGCCCTCCTGGGACGCGAGGCTGGAAACGGCTCCGGCTGTTGCCGGAGCACTGATTCACCGCTGCAACCGAAACCAGCTTGAACTGGCCAACCAGATCGGCATGCGAATACAGCCGCGGTTTTTCTACCTTGCCCTGCACACTGAGCCGCCACTCGGAAAGGTCGACCGTCGTGGGAATTTCGTCCAGATGCCAGCGCACGTAAAATGCGGCGTTTGGCGTAAAAGCTGAGAGGAAGTTGTGCCGGGGGGTTTCGAGTTGTACCGGCCGATCGGTCAACAGAATCAGCGGGGCTTTCTGTGGATAGACAACGTAGGAGCCCACGGAATTCCAATATGGGTTCGGCCCTGGCCCCGTAAAATCCGGCAGCCGCTGCGGTCCCTCTTGCCCCATGGCTGCGGGGACGCCAATGCCCAAAGTCGCCGTCGCCGCTCCTGCGCCCAGCCATTTGAGAACTGTGCGGCGAGATGGGCTGCCTGAATTCACTCGAAAAACGCTCCGGGCCTCCTTGTATCATTGAGCGGGTCCCTTTTGTCAAGCCTTGTGACGCGCCGCAAAATGACAGTGGCTTAATTCGCGCAGTGGCTAAGGATCAGGGTTAGCGGTAGGCCGGTGCGGCTTCCGCTTGTCGGAGCTATGCTAGAATTAGGGCCAGCGAACAGGCCCGTAGCTCAGTTGGTTAGAGCGCTACCTTGACACGGTAGAGGTCTGCGGTTCGAGCCCGCACGGGCCTACCATATAACCTCTACACCGCCATAAAGTATTGCCGGAAATCTTCAGAAGATCCCACGGAGGAGTGTCGCGAATAGGATCTGAAAGGCGATTCCTACAACGAAGGCGATCCCGAATGCCTGCATGCGCTCAATGCCGTCGACTTCTTCGAACACAAACATGAGCACGGCAATGCCCCAAATTCCAGCGATCAGACCCCCAACAAAGGGTATCAACGAGATCAGACTGACCACCGAGCCAAGGAGCAATGGCCGCAGTACACCCAGATACGTTCCTGTAGCGTGGAATAGGCGTTTCGCGGCGAAGTGGCACACGGCGACTTGAGCCGCCGTGATAACTCCAGCGATTGCGGTGCCTATGACAAGGCCAATCGCAAGCGCCGGCCAGTTGACGGGCGCGCCGGCAAGGATCGAAGCCGCCTTCGACGCGCCGATCTCTGCTAATGTCCAGATTCCCCAAAAGACCACACCAAAAAGAAGAGCGTTCTTGTCTGCGGCAACTCGGCGTATTGCAACCTCATCCCAAAAGGCGATTCGCCAACCTTCGAGAAAGTAATGAACAGCGGGTATGGAATGCGACGGTGGCGCAATTTCTGACGAGGTAGGCGCGGGCGCGACCCCGGCGCAATTATGCGTCAATCCGTAGGACTGGCCACAGACCGAGCAACGCATCGCGACGACCTCACAGCGCTGGCAGACGGGCGCAATCTAACAAATTCCAGCGTTTTGACAAGGAGTTTGTGGTCCGCCACAGCGAGAATGCGCAAAGTATGGTCGCCGCCTTGCATCATGGCGTCGCGGGCTTTAGCGCGGGGATGCAGGAAGCGGCGCGGCCAAGTTGCGCCAAGGCCCGGACGATTTTCGAGCAGTCCGCGTCCATCTTGCCGATCTCTTCGACAATCGCCGGAAAATCCTTTTCCAGCTTTTGCAACTCCTCCCGCGCGGACTCCGGCTTGAGTGTCATGCGGCGGCCGGCCTGCGCTGCGTCAATCAGAATGTCCGGCGACCAGCCCTGCGGCCAAGAAGTGTTCAGGACGTCCATGGCCCCGCGCAGGCGCGTGAGCATGCCGGGCACGCCGTCGAGCAACTCGCGCGGCGGGGCGGGCGACTTCACCAGCACTTCCAATTTCTGATTCACGCGCATCTTGGGCACGGAAATAATTGTCGTGAGTGTCTGGCCATCGTAGCGCCAGCCGGACGCGGCGCCTTCGGCGGCGTAGGAAATCTCCGCGCCGTTCGCGCGCACCGAATCGGGCGGCAGCGTGACCGGTAAACGGATCTCGTAGCCGCGCGACGTGAGCATTCCGGGAAAATTTCCTTCGACTGGAAAAATCTCAATCTTTTGCGTGCCGTCGGCGAGCAATGAATGTCGGACAGCGGTGCGCGTGAATTCATTGGTCTGGTAGCCGGGTGTGTTGCCGGCGTCGTCGTAGACGCGCGTTTCGCCGCTCTCGCCCGGAAAAATTGTGAGGATGAGAGCGTCCACCGGCTTTTCGCTGGTCGAGCGCATCTTCGGCTGCATGGGCACGATGGCGCCGGCCTTCACGTACACGGGAATTTCAGTGAGCGCGAAGGTGCGTTCGATTTTCGCTGGGCCTTTAAGTTCTTTCCCGGTGAACCACTCGATCCACGTGCCCGGCGGCAGCCAGATGGGTTTTTTGGTCAGGAGAGTGTCTTCGCTGAGCGGCGTGGCCACCGGCGCGACGAGCATGTCGCTGCCAAAAAGATACTCGTCCTTGAACTCGTATGCTTCGGGCACTTCGGGGTAGTCGTAATAGAGCGGATGGCAGAGGGAGATGCCCGTGTCGTAGGCGGCGCGCGCACCGGTATAGATGTAGGGAATGAGCGCGTAGCGCAGCAGGAAAGCATCGCGCATGGCTGCGGCGTACTCCGCGGGATACGCCCAGATGCGCCGCTCGGATTGCGGATCCTTCGTCGTATGCGTGCGCAGAATGGGACTGAACACGCCGAACTGAATCCAGCGCGTGTACAACTCCGGATAATCGGGATCCTGTGGCATGCCGATTTGCGGCTTTGCGCCGAGGCGCGCGCGCATGTGTCCGCCGATATCGTGACTCCAGTAGCCGTAGCCGACGTTGGCGGCGGTGGCAGTGAAGGAGGGCTGAAACGCGAGCGATTCCCAGACGGCAATCGTGTCGCCGGAAAATCCGATTTGATAACGATGATTGCCGAGCCCGCCCCAGCGGTGGAAGAGCAGCCCGCGTCTGCTGCGGCGCTCCATGTCGGTAAAGTGCGTGTAGTTCAGCCACCACGTGGGATTCACTCCGGCGACGCTGGTCTTGTGCTCCTGCTGCCAATCGAGCCAGAAGAAGTCCACGCCCTGCTTTTCCAGCGGGTGATGCAGAATCTTGAAATAATTTTCCGCGAATTTTTTGTCGGTAATGTCGAAGGGCACGTACTTCTGCGTGGACGGGTCAATGCCCATGGCGCGTGCCATTTCCGGATACTGCTCT
>DASYRO010000501.1:0-2971 GCA_036004385.1 Candidatus Acidiferrales bacterium | reverse complement strand
TCCGCGCCGGTGGAGAGCAGCGGGCGTCCGGCCTCGCGGGTTTGCACGATGCGCTTCATCAATTCTGCTTTCTGGTTCGGCAATAAGTCCCTGAACGCGGTTGCATTTTCCATGGTCTGGTAGCGCATGAACTGCGCATCGTTTTGCCGGCACGCTGCGGCCAGTGCGCTGGCTAAGGACACAGATGGTTTTTCTTCCGCCGTCTCCTTCGTTTGCCCCTGTGCGCCGGCGCCCGCCACGAGAAGCGCGAAGAAAGAGATAACGCTACAGGGCCTTCGTAATTGCCGGTTGGCCATTTCTATCTGTCCGTTGTTCGTCCTGATTCACTCAACCACCAATTGTCCTAGCGCGGCTCAAAATTTCCGCCAGCTCGCGAGTAAACCTGGACCGCGGCAGGACTTCTGTACATCCGGCGGCCCGCGCGCGTTCGGCCAGGTCCACCTGCACGTGCGATAGATACGCAATCAACGGCAGCGTGTTGCCCGCGGCGCGCAACTTTTCTACGGCTTGCAGGCTTTCCGGCGCATTCAGGTCCACAATCAGCAGCGATGTCCCATCCGCTGCGGCGGCGGCCGCGAATGCGCTGGAAGTGCCTACCGTTTCTAATTCGACGCCGGATTGTTTGGCCGTCTCCTTCATCTTGGCGATGAAGAAGATGTCGTCGGCCAGTGCTACTACGCGCGCCATTGTTTTTCCCGCCAACGATTGTAGCTCAGATGGGGCCCGCTCTGAGCGAAGCCAAGGGGCAGAGCGCTCCATGGGACCGGACTGCCCCGAGCCGTTGTCTGCTGTAAAATGCAGAGCCTTGATGACCGCCGCTCCGGAACTCGAAGTAACGCTGTACACGCGCAAGGGATGCCATCTCTGCGAGGAAGCCAAGGCGCAAATGGCCCCGCTGCTGCGTGAGTTCGGCGCACGCCTGCGTGAAGTGGATATCGATGCTGACGCGCAACTCCGCGCGCTTTACGACTTCGAAGTGCCGGTTATTTTTCTTGGTGACCGCAAAGTGGCCAAGCACCGCCTGGATGTGGCGCAGTTTCGCCGTCAACTCGAACGCGCCAAGCACGAAAGCAGTTGACACAAACCGTTGCGCTCTATGTTTTGGCGGCTAATGGCATGTTCGACTAAAGCTAAATTCGGCGGGCCCTGGCATCTGGTCCCCGATCTCTGACACCTGCTCTACGCCCCGGCATTCTCAACCTGAAAGGCGCTGAGTTCGCTGGCGATCACTTCTTCTTCATGGATCTGCGGGAAGCCCTTGCAGTATGCCTTGATGCGCGCCAGCGCCTGATAGAGGAACATATTTTTTTCACTGGCGCGCATATCCTCCATCGAGTCCCACACGGTAATCGTGGTCGCGCTGATTTCGCGTTCGTTGCTGCTCTTCACCGGCGTTTCCGGCGAACACAGGATCAACAGCGCGCGAAAGCCCGCTTGCTTGCGCAGACTCGGCCGCAAGGATTCCGAGACCGCCAGAAAATCGTCGAGCTTGCCGGGAAGAATCTGGAGTTTCATCACCCGCGCGAACATGGGCGCCTCCTGCAGGGTGCTTGTCGGGGAAGAACTATCTCCGCGAATGGTACTCCGTGCCGGGCGGACAGTAAAGCGGCGTCAAGGAAGGAATTGGTGACGGGTGATTGTGATTGAGCGACTTAGGAAAAAGCACTTGGCCATTAGGGGCAGTCAGTTCGGTATTCAATCGCCAATCACAAATCGCCAATCGCAATCACTTAATCTTAGTGCCGGCTGGAGGGCTTCGCGCCGACACTTTCGTCGGGCACCGCGCCGGGCCGGCCTTTGACGCGATCGTAGGTGGTCACATGACACGTGGAGCCTAGCGCTTCGTTGTAGCGCGCCGGAATTTGTAGCGCGGCGCGCAGTTCTTCGTTGAACCGCCGCAGATTGGCCAGCTGAACCGTAGTGGCGGGAAATTTCCGGCCGTCGTCGGCGAGCAGGAATTTCTGATAGCCGGCATCCCACAGGCGTGTGAAGACTCCATTCACAAGGATGGCGGGCAGCAGAGTCATCTGGTAGCCACCGTCGGGAGTGCGGCGGAGTTCAGCCGCGCAGCCGTGCCGTTCCACACGCACTACGCCGCCGGTGCTGCGTACCAGGAATCCGGCAGCCGGCAGCGCCTCAATCGTCTTCGCGTCGAAGACTTCCTCAACATCCCACATGCAATGAATCCTCCGGATGACAAGTCCGCAGCGGACCCCCGGCCGATAGCGCCAACTTCATTTAGCCAGCCGACCAGGACGACATCCCATGTGAAAGCGATGAGGGCCTATCTTTAAGTTGCACTCGACATTGGCTTTGCGCCATTCACTGGCTGAATTGGCCCATTCCCTACCAATCATACAGCGATTTTGATAATCTGAAGATAGGCTGTGATGCCTCGAGCTGGTTAGGGGCATCCAATCCCTCTGTAGTCAGCTTCCGGGCTCGCTCCAGGCATCCGGCTGGTTTGGACGTAAAGGACCTCCAAATCATGAGTGTGACAGAAAGCACGGTCGCGTCCACCGCCCGTTATTCCGAACGGAGCGAAGAATCTCTCCTCGCGCGCATCGGCAATACGCCGTTGCTGCGCCTGCGGAGTGTGACCCGGGAGTTTCCGAATATCGAGTTTTACGCCAAGGCGGAGTGGTTCAATCCCGGGGGATCGGTGAAGGACCGTCCGGCGCTGTGGATGATTCGCGATGGCGAACGCTCCGGCCAGTTGCGCGCGGGCAAAACGATACTGGATTCGACAAGCGGTAATACCGGCATCGCCTATGCCATGCTGGGCGCCGCCCTCGGCTACCAAGTGCGGTTGTGCCTGCCGGAGAATGCTTCCATCGAACGCAAACGCATCCTCAAAGCCTACGGCGCGGAGTTGGAGATTACACCCGCTGCAGAAGGTTCTGATGGCGCGATACGGCGCGCGCGAGAAATCTATGCCGCGGAGCGCGAAAAATATTTTTATCCCGACCAG
>DASYRO010000500.1:0-6801 GCA_036004385.1 Candidatus Acidiferrales bacterium | reverse complement strand
GGATGCGCGGAGGGCTGTTGGTAGTGATGTGCAGATCGCTCCCGCTCATCTCGATCATTTTCTTCAACAGTTCACTGAGCGTAATCCCGGCCATTTCCCTTCCCCCTTTACAGCACCGTCTCGCGCACGACTTCTTCAATCGAGGCCACGCCCGCTGCAATCTTAATCAGACCGCTGCGGCGCAACGAAATCATTCCCAGCTCGACGGCTTTCTTCTTCAGCTCGAGCGCCGATGCGCCCACTAAGATCAGTTCGCGCAGCTCGTCAGTGATCTCCATCACTTCGTACAAGCCTACGCGGCCTTTATACCCGCTATTGTTGCAAGTCGCGCATCCCTTGCCCTTCATCACTTTCACCGTCTTGGCTTCTTCGGGCGCGTAGCCGACATCAATCAGCGCCTGTTCCGGCACATCTTCCTGCTCTTTGCAACCCGCGCAGACCCGCCGGATCAGCCGCTGCGCGCAAATCAAGTGGACCGAGGTCGCCACCAGGAACGGCTCAATGCCCATGTTCATCAAGCGGCTCACGGTGGAAGGCGCGTCATTGGTGTGCAGCGTCGAAAGCACCAGGTGGCCCGTGAGCGCCGCTTTCACCGCAATCTCCGCCGTCTCAAAGTCGCGGATCTCGCCCACCAGAATGATGTTCGGATCCTGCCGCAAAAAGGCGCGTAGCGCCGAGGCGAAGTTCAGCCCAATCTGCTCCTTCATCTGTACCTGGTTGATGCCCGGGAGTTGGAACTCGACGGGATCTTCCGCGGTCATGATGTTCGTGTCCGGCTGGTTCAATCGCGATACGGAGGAATACAGCGTGTTGGTCTTTCCGGAGCCCGTCGGCCCGGTCACCAGCACCATGCCGTACGGCTTCAGAATCGCTTTCTCGAATTTGTCTAGCGATTCCTGCTCGAAGCCCAGCTTGGTCATGTCCAGCCTGAGATTCTCTTTGTCCAGCAGCCGCATGACGATCTTTTCGCCGTACATCGTCGGTACAGTCGAAACGCGGAAGTCCAGTTCCTTCTTTTTCCCATCCTTGGTGAACTTGATCATGATGCGGCCGTCTTGCGGCAAGCGCTTCTCGCTGATGTCCAGCTTGGACATGATTTTCAGGCGGCTGGTGATGGCGTCCTTCAATTTCAGCGGAGGATTCATTACCGTCTGCAGCATCCCGTCAATGCGGAAGCGCACGCGATATTCTTTTTCGTACGGCTCGATGTGAATGTCGCTCGCCCCGCGCTTCAAGGAGTCCGTCAAGATCAGGTTCACCAGCTTGATGATAGGCGCTTCTTCCGCCGCTTTTTCCAGCGAATGGAGGTCCATCTCCGATTCTTCAGCGGCCAGCTCCAGGTCGGTTTCTTCGCCGGCCAGGTCCTTCATCACCTTGTCGAGTTCCTGGACGCTCTGCGCCTCGCCGTAGAATTTGGCAATGGCCTCTGTGATCGCCGATTCCGACGCAACCACCGGTTCCACCGTGAACCCGGTCATGAACTTGATATCGTCCATGGCGAAGACGTTGGTCGGGTCGGTCATGGCGATGGTCAGCGTGGAGCCAACGCGCGAGAGCGGCACGATCTGGTAGCGGACGGCGGTTTCCTGCGGGATCAGCTTGGTCACCGTCGGATCGACTTCGTAGAATTTCAGATTAATGGAAGGAACGCCATATTGCCGCGAGAGCACCGCGGTCACTTCGTCGTCGGTCACCAGGCCCATCTTTACCAGGCAGGTGCCCAGACGCCCGCTATGCTGCTTCTGATATTCCAGCGCTTGTTTGAGCTGGTCCTGAGTAATCAGGTTTTCTTTGATGAGAATTTCGCCCAACCGGGCTGACATCAGCAAACTCCTCGACTACGGGCGTATCTGTGGCCTCCCGGGCGTCGCAGCGGGATGCCCCTCTGGAGGCGGTACTTTAACACGAGAACGGTGTCGGAAGCGCCCCTTCTCATCGCACTTGCGCGCAATCGTAGTGAAAGCGGCAACATCCTGTCAATAGACGGAAGTGCGCGTTGCTCTCGAAAATGGCGAGAGCTCTATCGACAGGGTGACGCTGGCAGCGCCAATGGCATAGTGTCCAAAGCGAGACCAAATGTAGCGCATTCGCCACACTTCCCGCCTTGACTTGCCCCTCTCCCGCCGCTATCTTGCCCAAATGGCTTCGATAATGCCACTTACCGCTGCGCCAAGCGTGCCTCGCGCAACCGTCCGCAGCCGCGCCGCCGTTCAGCCCGGCTTGGCCGAGTATTACAAGGCACTCTATGACGCACTCGGCCCGCAGCACTGGTGGCCGGCGCGCACTCCGTTCGAAGTCATCGTCGGCGCCATCCTCACGCAAAACACGGCATGGACCAACGTCGAAAAAGCTATCGCCAATCTGCGCCGCGAACGCCTGCTCTCCCCCGCGGCGCTCGAGCGCGTCCCCCAAGCCAAACTCGCGCGGCTGATTCGCTCCTCCGGCTATTTCCGCCAGAAGGCGAAAAAACTGAAAGCCTTTGTAAGATTTCTGCGCCTCGAATTCCGCGGCTCGCTCACAAAGATGTTCCGCACGCCTACTGCTGAGCTGCGCGAAAAACTTCTCGGCGTTCACGGCATCGGTCCCGAAACCGCCGACTCGATTCTTCTTTTTGCCGGCCAGCATCCCGTTTTTGTTGTGGACGCCTATACCAAGCGCATTCTCGTGCGCCACGGCCTCGCTTCCGAAAAAGCAAGCTACGAAGAAATCCGCGCGCTCTTCGAGAGCACGTTGCCGCGCGACGCGAATCTCTATAACGAATTCCACGGCCTCATCGTCATGACCGGCAAGCATTGGTGCAAAACAAAAAACCCAGTGTGCGAACTGTGTCCTTTAGGAACATTCTTGCCGCAGGAGCAAAAATTGAATCATTTGTGATTTGCGATTTGTGACTGGTGATTGAGGAAACCCAGCGGAAGAAGATTGCACCCAGCGGTCCTAAATCGCAAATCACCAATCACCAATCACAAATTGTTTCCTTGCTGAACAAAGTCGTGACTGCCGACAACCAACCCGACCGCTCCTCGCGCAAAACGAGCAAACTCGTCCTCGCCTTCGGCGGTCTGCTCATTGCCTTGCTGCTTGCCGCCGTGTTCACGCTCGGCTCCCTGCGCATTCCCTTTGAGCCCGACCGCTGGCAGGAATTCCTCATCCTCTACGCCGTTTCCACCTTCATCGTGGCGGCCCTGCTCGTTTTCGGACTCGTCTTCGCGCGCACCTTGCTGCGCACGTGGGCCGAGCGCCGCGCCGAGAAACTCGGCGGCCGTTTCAAAGCTAAAATGGTCGCCGGCGCCATGGCCATCGCGCTGCTCCCCGTCGTCTTCATGTTCTTCATCAGCTACGCGCTCCTGAACCGCACGCTCTCACGCTGGTTCCCCCGCCCATTGGAAATTGCGACTGAAGAAAGCCAGAAGCTGCTCAATGAGTGGGGGCAACTGGAACATGAGCGCTTGACGTATGTAGCAAAATTTGCTTTGGACGCGGAAAGTGGACCGGACCGACATGAATCCGTTGGAGACGGTAGTAAAGCGATACACCACGCGATGCTGAATGGTGCCGACGTAGCATGGACGGTAAGCTCGAGCGGCGAAATAGAGTCGGGCGTCGGGAGAGGACAAGGCGCGCTTGTGCGTGACGATGCTTTTGACGCTCCGGTCCTTATACTGCGTAACACTCTGCCCCGCCTCGTTCGCAAGCTCCCGAGTGGTGCGGAGATTTGGCAGGTCGGAAGAGAGTGTCTCCTGGGTGCACGCATGCCTCTCGGCAATGGCAGGGGGGATCTCGTCGTTGCCCGCGCTTTACCTCGGACCTTTGCGACGCTGTATCAAGAAATTGAGACGCAGTCCACCATCTATAATGAAAGCAGGCAAACTCTCCGAGCCTACAAGAATCAACTGCTACTCACTCTCGCACTCTTTACTGTCCTTCTTCTCTTCTCGGCGATGTGGTTCGCTCTCTTCCTCTCTAAGCAGGTGGTCGGGCCCATTCAGGCGCTGGCCGACGCCACCCACGAAATCTCTCGCGGCAATTTCGATTACCGCGTCGAAGTCCCCGCGCGCGACGAGCTCGGCATCCTCGTCAGCAGCTTCAACAGGATGACCGCGCAGCTTGCCGACAGCGGCCGCCAGATTAACGAATTCACGCGCAGCTTGCAGGACGCAGTCACCGAACTCGAGCGCCGCCGCAAACTGATGGAAGCCATTCTCGAAAATATTCCCACGGCCGTGCTTTCGCTGGACGAAACCGGCGCCATCCTGCGCACGAATCCTTCGGTGACTAAAATTTTCGGCGACGCCGCGCGCGACGCGCACACGCTGGAAACGCTCGCCGGCGAAGAAGCCGCCCGCGGGCTACAACAGCTCATGCGCAAATCGCTGCGCATGGGCACAGCCTCGAAAGAACTCGCCATTACGCTGCCCAACCGCGTGATTCACGCTGCGGTCACCGTCAGCTCGCTTGGTCCGCGCCGCGCCAACCCCGGATTCGTCGTGGTGATTGACGACCTCACCGACCTGCTCCACGCGCAGAAAGCGGCCGCGTGGCAGGAAGTGGCCCAGCGCATCGCTCACGAAATCAGGAATCCACTTACGCCCATCCAGCTTTCCGCGCAGCGCCTTTCGCGTTTCATTGAGAAGCAGGCTGCACTCCAATCCACTTCGGCCACGCCGAGCGAGCTCGAACAACTCACCGCGGAATGCGCCGGGCTCATCCAGCGCGAAGTGACCGCGCTAAAAACGCTGGTGGACGAATTTTCGCAGTTCGCGCGCTTCCCCACCGTGAAGCCCGTTTCCGCGGACATCAACGCCATCGTCACCAGCGCGCTCGACGTTTTTGGCGGCCGCCTCGACGGCGTGACTCTGCGCACAGAACTCGCTCCCGGCCTTCCGGCGGCCAAGGCTGACCCCGAGCTACTCCGCCGCGTCGTCGTCAATCTGATCGATAACGCCGCCGAAGCGCTGGAAGGATCCTCCGCGAAGGAGATTTCCGTTTCCACGCGGCTCGACGCCAACGGCGAATCATTTGAAATCGTTGTCGCCGATAGCGGTCACGGAATCTCGCCGGAAGATAAAGAGCGGCTATTTCTTCCGCATTTCTCGACCAAGGATCGTGGCACCGGCCTCGGCCTGGCCATCGCCAGCCGCATCGTCGCCGAGCATCACGGCACGCTGCGCGTGGAAGACAACGTGCCCGTCGGCGCGCGCTTCGTCATTCGTTTGCCAGTGGTAGAAGTCCAGACCGCGCAATCATCGTTGTAGGGGCGCTGCTTGCCGCGCCCAATTGTAGGGGCGACCTTTAGGTCGCCATTTTCGGAACTCAATGCCTCACTCCGTTCTCATCGTCGACGACGAATCCGGCATCCGCCAATCGCTCACCTCGATTTTGCGTGACGAAGGTTACCGCGCGGAGGCCGTAGATTCCGGCGAAGCCTGCTTGGACGTACTCGAAAAGGACGCCTACGACGTCGTCCTCCTCGATGTGTGGCTGCCACAGATGGACGGCCTGCAGGTGCTGCAAAAACTTCACGAGCGCGGCGACGCGCCCATGGTGGTGATGATTTCCGGGCACGGCAACATCGAAACCGCCGTGCGCGCCACCAAGCTCGGCGCATTCGACTTCATCGAGAAACCGCTCTCGCTGGAAAAAACAATTCTCGTCGTCAAGAATGCGCTCGAGCATCTCCGCCTCGAAGTGGAAAACCGCCGCCTGCGCGCCGAGCTCGAGCACAAGCACCAGATCATCGGCGACAGCATTCCCATGAAGGCGCTGCGCCAGCAGATCGCGCTCACCGCTCCGACCAACGGCCGCGTACTGATTTACGGCGAAAGCGGCACAGGCAAGGAACTCGTCGCCCGCGCGCTGCACGCGCAGAGCGCCCGCGCCGGCATGCCGTTCGTGGAAGTAAATTGCGCGGCAATTCCTGAGGAGCTGATCGAATCCGAATTATTCGGCCATCTCAAGGGCAGCTTCACCGGCGCCAGCGAAGACAAGACCGGAAAATTCCAGAAGGCCGATGGCGGCACGCTCTTCCTCGACGAAGTCGGCGACATGAGCCTGAAGACGCAATCCAAAGTGCTCCGCGTGCTCGAAGAGCAGCGCTTCGAGCCGGTGGGCTCCAACCATCCTGTTACCGTGGACGTGCGCGTGCTCGCCGCCACCAACAAGAAACTTGACGACGAAATCGCCCGCGGCTCGTTCCGCGAAGATCTTTTTTACCGCCTCAACGTAATTCCCTTCTACGTGCCCACCCTGCGCGAGCGCACCGAGGACATTCCCATCCTCGCGCGCCATTTTCTGCGCGAGTACAGCGACGAATACGGCCGCAAGCTGAAAGAGCTTTCTCCGCCCGCGCTGGATGTGCTGCTGCGCTATGCGTGGCCTGGCAATGTCCGCGAGCTGAAAAATCTGATCGAGCGCCTTGTCATCATGACGCCCGGCTTGCGCATCGAGCCGCATCATCTTCCGCCGGAGCTTTTCCGCGGCGCTGCCGCCAGCCCGCAACAGCCTTACGCTTCTCTGCACGAGGCCCGCGAAGCCTACGAACGCGAATTTATTTTGAGGAAGCTGGAAGAAAACCAATGGAACATGACACGCACCGCCGCGGCCGTCGGATTGGAACGCAGTCACCTCTATCGCAAAATGAAATCACTGGGAATTTCCTCTGCGGAAGCAGAATAGAAAAGACGATACTCGATATTCGATATACGATATTCGTCACGCGCGCTGAGCTACGCGCACACAATCTCGAGTATCGAATATCGAATTACGAATATCAGTTTACGAATCTCCCTGCCCCTCGCTCAT
>DASYRO010000499.1:0-7284 GCA_036004385.1 Candidatus Acidiferrales bacterium | reverse complement strand
CGCTGCCACGCGGCCTGCGCGAGAATCGCCGCCGAATTCATCACCATTTAGAATCAATTTTTCGCGTCAGTCGATTTCTCAACAGGAGGTTTCTCCATGCTGCGAGCCGCCGCCTTCCTCTACGGAGTAATCGCGTACGTGATTTTTTTCGGCACGTTTCTCTATGCGATCGGATTTGTCGGCAATTTCTTTGTTCCGAAGTCGATTGATTCGGGAACGGGGACATTTTCGCTGGAGGCGCTTCTGATTGACGCGCTCTTGCTGGGACTGTTTGCCATTCAGCATAGCGGAATGGCCCGGGAGGGGTTCAAGCAGTGGTGGACGCGCGCCATTCCGAAACCTATCGAGCGCAGCACGTACGTGATTCTGGCCAGCGCGTGTTTGTTGCTGCTGTACTGGCAGTGGCGTCCAATGACCGACGTCGTATGGAGTGTGGAAAATCCTATCGGCAGCAACGTCCTGCTAGGGCTTTTCGGCCTGGGATGGCTAACAGTTTTGATCAGCACTTTTCTGGTCAACCACTTCGACCTGTTTGGTTTGCGCCAGGTGGTCCTCTATGCCACGGGAAAAGACTACACGCCTGTCGGCTTCCAGTCTCCTGGGTTCTACCAGATTGTGCGCCATCCGATTTATCTGGGTTTTCTGATGGCCTTCTGGGCGACGCCGCGGATGACCGCGGGCCATTTGCTGTTTTCCATCGCCACGACCGGCTACATTCTGATCGCCATACAGCTCGAAGAGCGCGACCTCATCCGGTATTTTGGCAACCAGTACAAGGAATACAGGGAGCGCACTTCCATGCTCCTGCCTTTCATCAAGAAGCCCAAGGCAGGCTAGCGGACTTTTACTTCCACTGACGCGGTTTTGATTTGTCCTGAGGCATCCGTCGCGGTCAGCGTGTAGCTGGTGGCTTTCGCGGGCGCGACTTCTACGCAGCGGTTGAGCGATGGCCACACGCCCCCGATGGGCGCGGGCTCAATGCGCACGGCTTTTGCATTGGAAACGCCGTAACACAACGCCGCCGTTTTGCCGCGGCGGATGAGCGGCGGGCTGGCGTAGAACTGCAAAATCTCAAAGCGGTTTCCGCCCAGCATCTCAAACGTTTGCCGTGCTTCCTCGCGTTCCTTTTCCAGTGCGCGCTGCTCGATGCGCCGGTTCTCATTCCAGCGCGAAAAGAAAATCCATCCCACCGCCAGCAGCACGGCGACGTGCAGAAACCACGTGTAGCGGAGAAAAGTGCGCAGCTTTTCGCGCGGAGCATCTTGCGGGCGATCGAACATGGCCGCTCCATTTTCATCTTAGCACGCCGCTGTGAGGCGCCGGCGGACCAGCGGGGTTGACCGATTTCGAAGCGGCGTCTAATATCCCAGGCATACCGGCATCAGGAGGGTGTCATGGGACAAGCGGCCGTCGGTCGAGTTCTGTCTCTCTGGCGTTATCCGGTCAAGTCCATGATCGGCGAGCAGCTCGATCGCTCGGATGTGACCGAACGCGGCCTGCTCGGCGACCGCGCCTATGCCGTCGTGGACACCGCTGACGGCAGCGTCGTCAGTGCGAAAAATCCGCGCAAGTGGCCGAAGATGTTTTTCTGCGAAGCGGCATTCACCGAAGCGCCTAGCGCGGAAAAAATCCCTCCGGTGCGCATCACGTTGCCGAGCGGCACGCGCGTCTCCAGCGAACAGACTGACGTGCACCAGATTCTCTCCGCCGAATTTGGCCGCGAAGTCACGCTGCGAGCCACGCCTCCCGGTGCCGCGAGAAGCGGAATGCTCTCCGCCGGCGACGATGGCCTTGTCGCCGACGAAACTGTTTCCGAATTCGCCCTCGCAGAGGGCGCCCCGGCCGGCACGTTTTTTGACTACGCCACGATTCTGCTGCTGACCACGGCGACGCTCGGCAAATTCGAAGCGTTGTATCCCGCGGGGCGCTTCGAGCCGCGCCGCTTCCGTCCCAACCTTTTGATTGAGACCGCGTCGGGCGACAATGATTTTGTGGAGAATTCCTGGGTCGGACGCACGCTGGCCATCGGTGACGAAATCCGCCTGCGCGTGCAGGTGCCCTGCCCGCGCTGTGTGATGACCACGCTGCCGCAGAACGAGCTTCCACACGACCCCGGCATTCTGCGCACGGCGGCACAGCACAATAAATTGATGATTCCCGAATTCGGTAAGGCTTTGGCTTGCGTGGGAGTCTATGCGGCGGTTGCGCGCGGCGGCGTGTTGCGCCGCGGAGACGCGTGCCGGCTCGAATAGCGGCAAGCGCGCGAGCGAGTGCAGTTCCAACTTGTTTCGCGGAAGCGAAGCGCGAGAGCTTGTCATTCCGAGCGAAGCGAGGAATCTGCTCTTCGTTTTTGATTGTTGTCGAAGTTTGCGGAGACGGTGTTACTTCTTCACTAGCTTCCAGACCGTGCTCGTGCGGCCATCGCCCGGCACGGATTGGAAATCGCCGGGCCGCCCCTGTCCGGGCGTGGAAAAGCACGTCTTCAAGGTGTCTCCCTCGAGCTCATAAATGCCCAATTGCGATTTTCCTTCATTGGGAGGAAGCAGCAGGACGTAGTCTATTGTCGTTGGCGATTTCTTGCGGTCCACGCTGAACCGGGCTTTCATCAGGGCTCGCCCGGCCATGAACACGGTCACCTCGTTTCTCTTCGCGACCCGTTTGCCGAATCGCAGCACGCCAGCATCGAGGGCCTGGCCATTGATGACGCAGGAAGCCATGGCCCATTCGCCGCCGAGTTCCGGGGCCGTCTCGTCCGCCGGTGCAACGTCGCTCTGGCGGCCGCGCGCCGCTTTCCCCGCCGCTGTTTTTCCTGCCGCAGCAGCTTTCTTTTTTTTGCCGGGCTTTTCGCGTTGCAGGATTTCGAGCGCATGGCCACTGCCGGGCTGGCTCGCGAAATCCGTGGGGCGGTCCTTGCCGGTGATGGAGAGGCAAATCTTCCAGGTGTCGCCGTCCAGTTCGTAGATTCCGTAATTTGTATTTCCTTTTTCCGGACCAGAGGTAAATTTAAGATCAAAGGTATTGGGAGTCTTGTTTCCATCAACGGAAATGGTTCCGGAATAGTCCTCGCCCATGGCCGAGGTCGTGAAGCGACTACCCTTCACGACAATCGTGCCCATCGCCGGCATCGGCCTTCCATCCAGCTCCAGGCTGGAGATGCTCCACGTGCCTTGTAGCCGATCAATCTCTTTTTTCAAGGATGCGCTTCCGCTGATGATTTCCCGTGATTTTTCGCGCCAAGTCCGCGCGGCCCGGCCGGCACACCAGCCCAGAAGTTGCCGAACGGCAGCAGACGGGATTATAATAGAGATTGTAGAGACGAAGCACACGACATCCGTTTGCCCCCGCCCTCTTTTCCGCTTATCGCCGGCAGTTGCCTCGCATCGACCCACCCTCTAAGCGGGACTTAAGGAGCAAGCAATGAAGCAAAAATTCAATTTTCCATGGTTATGTTGGCGCGCCTGCCTAGCGCTGGGCCTGGCGATTGCGCTCGCCTTTCCGGCGATTGCCTATAACCCTTACGGCGATCCGTCGGCGCGCGTTGCCCGGCTGAATTTCATTCAAGGGGACGTCTCCCTGCAACCGGGAGGCGAAGATGAATGGGTCTGGGCGTCCACCAACCGGCCGCTCACGACCTCGGATTCCATCTGGACCGGCCGCGGTTCGCGGGCCGAGCTGCACATCGGCTCGACGGCGATTCGCGTTGCGCCGCGCACTTCGTTTTCTTTTTTGAACCTGGACGATAACAGCGTGCAGATTGAGTTGAACGCCGGCACGCTGAACGTCCGCGTGCGCAACCTCTATCGCGGCGACACTTTGGAAGTGGACACGCCCAACATCGCCTTCTCGTTGTTGCAGCGCGGCGATTACCGCATCACCGTGGACCCCGACGGAACGTTTACCACGGTGACCGTGCGTAGCGGTGAGGGCCAGGTCACCGGCGGAGGCCAGGCGTTTTATGTGGACGCCGGCTCGCAGGTGCAGGTCACCGGCACCGACTACATTACCTATGACGTCTACGATCTTCCCGTGCGCGATTCATTCGATCGCTGGGCTTACGCCCGCGACGTGCGCGAGAGCCGCTCAACCTCGGCCCGTTACGTTACGACGGAGATGACCGGCTACGAAGACCTCGATCGTTATGGAAATTGGCGGACAGACTCGAACCTGGGGCCCATTTGGGTGCCCACGCGGGTCACCAGCAACTGGGCGCCGTACCGCTACGGCCACTGGGCATGGGTCGATCCGTGGGGCTGGACGTGGG
This sequence comes from Candidatus Acidiferrales bacterium, assembly GCA_036004385.1. Classification (GTDB taxonomy): domain Bacteria; phylum Acidobacteriota; class Terriglobia; order Acidiferrales; family UBA7541; genus JACQDE01. The sequence continues at coordinate 3,023 of DASYRO010000499.1, read as the reverse complement.
TGGACGATGCGCAGTTTGGATTCGTCACCTCGCACTACGGCCGCTGGGCCTCCCTCGACAACGGCTACGGCCAGACCATCTGGGCCTGGGTGCCTCCGCGTAGAGAGCAGACGACGTATCAGCGTCCGGTGTACGCGCCGGCGCTGGTGACGTTCGTTTCGACTTCTTCGCAGTATAGCAACAACGTGATTTGGGTGCCGCTGGCGCCGGGTGAAGTGTATGTGCCGTCGTTCAAGGCGAGCCCGACTTACGTCCAGCAAGTGAACCTGACGAACACCGCCGTGCGGCAGCAAGCCATCACCACCGCCGTCAATAATCCGCAGCAGGTCGCGCCGTCGCAAAACCAGAAAGTAACGGGCGCCGTAACTTCCGTGCCCAAGACTGCTTTCGTAAATGCGCAGCCTGTCGCGGCGGCTGCCGTGAAGGTGGATCAACAAGCAGTGGCTACGGCTCCTGCGGCCCCGGCCGCGCCGGTCGCTCCGGTGAAAGCCAGCGTGGTCGCGGCAAGTGCATCAACAGAAAAAGCCGCGGCGCCCGCGCCGAGGCCGCCAGTTGAAGTAGAGAAGCGGCAGGTCGTTGCCAAGGCAGCGCCTCCGCCTCCGCCTGTGCCGTTTGAAAAGAAACAACAGGCGCTGGCGGCCACTCCTGGCAAGCCGCTTGATCCTCGAGTCGAACAAAACCTCCGCGCAGCAACTCCGGCACCGGCCGCTGAAAAACCGGTGATCACAGCACCGCCGGCTGCAGTCAAACCGGCGGCTGAAATGCCGAAGAAACCGCAGCCTGCGGTTTCGCCGAACGTGGCCAAGCAGGAACATCCGGCAACGCCGGCCACGGGCGCGCCGCCGCCTGGTCAGCAGCGGGCGGAAATCGCTCGCCAGCAGGCCGCGCAGCGACAAGCGGAAAGGGAACAAGCGCAGCAGCTTGCCGCTCAGCAGCAAGCCGAGAAGGAAAAGGCTCAGCAGGGAGCTGCGGCGGCTGCCAAACAGCAAGCTGAGACTGCTCGCCAGCAGGCTGAGCAGCAGCGAATCGAAAAGGAGAAGGCGCAACAACTCGCTGCTCAACAGCAAGCCGAAAAGGAGAAAGCGCAGCAACAAGCGGCTCAGCAACAAGCCGAAAAGCAGAAAGCTCAACAGCAGGCGCTCCAGGCCCAGCAGCAGGCCGAACGCGCTCGCCAGCAAGCCGCACAGCAGCAAGCGGAAAAAGAAAAAGCACAGCAGCTCGCTGCTCAACAACAAGCTGAAAAGGAAAAAGCGCAGCAACAAGCGGCTCAGCAACAAGCCGAGAAGCAGAAAGCTCAACAGCAAGCGGCCCAGGCCCAGCGCGAAGCCGAACGCGCTCGCCAGCAAGCCGCTCAACAACAAGCGGAGAAAGAGCGAGCGCAGCAATTAGCCGCTCAGCAACAAGCCGAGAAGGAAAAGGCTCAACAACTGGCGGCGCAACAGCAAGCCGACAGAGCCCGGGAGCGCGAGCGCCAGCAAATGGCACAGGAGCGCCCGCCGGCCACTCCGCCGGAAAAGGCGCAGAGACCGGCGCCTCCGGAGAAAGCGCCTGAGGCGCAGGCTCCATCCGGGCCGCTGCGCGTTCCCGAAAACGAGCAGGCCGCCAAGCTCGTCACCCAACCGCAACTCAACGCCCCGCCGAATGCGCACGGCGTAGTGCGCGTGCGCGTGGTGATTGGCACAGACGGCCGGGTGAAGAACGCCACCGCGCTTAGCGGCCCTCCGCCGCTGCGCGCGGCCGCCTTGGAAAACGTTCGCCAGCGTGTGTACCAGCCGACGCTGGTGAACGGCAGACCGGTGGAAGTCGAAACAGAAGTTTCCATCCGGTTCTAGCGCCAGCGTGCGTTTGATGGTAGGGGCACGATAGTCCGCGGTAGGGGCACGATCGTGCCCCTACTGCTCGCTGGCTGATCGTTTTCGCCGCTGATCCGACGTAATTCATCCCTGTTCACTGTTCCGGAACGCCTTACACCGCAACGCGTTGACTTGCCTGCGCTTGCGTCCTAAAATCCGGCACTACCTGGGAAGCAGCGCAGTAGATTGTACGGCTGCGAGGTTGTGGCCAAAGGTGTTCGGCTGCGAAGTGCGCGGCCAAAGGGGTGCGGCTGCGAAGTGTGCGGCTAAATCCGCCATGCCTGGTTGGGCCAAGCAAATCGCCGAGCAGATTAAGCAGCAGGAAGAACTCCGCCGTCAGGAAGAACGCCAGCGGCAGGAGCGCGCCAAACTTTTTTCCGCCAAGGCCGTGCACCTGTGGCGGGATTTTGTCGCCGTGCTCGAACGCGACCTGGAGGAATTCAATCAGGTGCTGGAACACGACGCGCGCGGCGGCACAGGCGTGCAGATGGTCCACCAGCGCGGGCCGGGGACGCGCTTCCGCGCGCGCCGCGGCAGCGTAACCCACGACCAGTTTGAAGTCTGGCTGGAGGTGGAACGCCAGACCATCGAATACCGCCTGAATACGCGCGATTCCAAGGGCGCTGCGGATGCCACCGGCCAACTGCGCCTGAAAATCAATGACGCCGACGAAATCAGCATCCTGCACGATGATCAGGCCATGAACTTCGACCAAGCCTCCGAATTCCTCCTCCGCCCGCTGCTGGCCAGCAGCCTGGGCAAAAAATCTTCCTGAATCTACGATCTTCGCGGAGAGAAAGCCGGAGATTCTTCGCTGCGCTCAGAATGACTACGAATCCAGCGCGCGTGCGATAATGAAGTTGCTCGGATCAACGAGTGGAATCTGCGGAGTGCGCGATGAAACCGCTTTCCCGGCGGGTGCTGGCCTTGTTTGGCGAAATGGGAAAAGACCAACTGGACTTGCACGTCCTGTTCGAAGCCGCGGGCAACGAACCCGCCGAACGCGAGGGCGTGCTTGACGCCGTTGAGGAATTGGTCCGCGAAGGACTGCTGGAATCGCGCGGCGGCGATTTCTACGCGCTCACGGAAAAAGGGAAGCGCACGATTACACCGATCACCGGTCGCTGATCCCTGATCACCTCTACTCGCCACTCCCCACTCGCCACTAGC
>DASYRO010000498.1:0-1977 GCA_036004385.1 Candidatus Acidiferrales bacterium | reverse complement strand
GGTGAAGAATTTTCCCAAGTTGGACAGCATCATCAAAGCGGAGATCGCCGCCGCACCCGCGCCCGCCAAATAATCGCCATTCGCGCGCGCGTACCGCCGGCTTCCAGCCGGCGACTTCGGTTTTGCATTTTCAGTGTGTGGAGTGCGGCGCGTAAGCGCCGCCTTGGTGTTGCGGCGTGCTGATGTGTGCGCCCTGCCTCGGCGCGAAAATGAATGCGGCGGACAGGATCGTCCGCCGCTGCCACCAGTTTGCGTTCGGTTTCCTCTGCGTTCCTCTGTGTTCTCTGCGTCTCTGAGTTAGATTTGTATTTTCCTGTTTCGGAATTTCAAATTTGAAATTTGATATCCATTTCTTACAGCCCGAGCACCGTCACCAATTCCCGCACCGAAGCCGCCGATTTCTGCAGCGCCTCATTCTCTTCCGGCGTCAACTTAATCTGAATAATTTCCTCGATCCCGCGCGCGCCCAGTTTACACGGCACGCCGACAAACAGTCCGTTGATTCCGTATTCGCCTTCGAGGTACGCCGCGCAGGGCAGGATTTTTTTCTTGTCTTTCAGAATCGCCTCGACCATTTCCACCGCTGCGGCCGACGGCGCGTAGTACGCCGAGCCGGTCTTCAGCAGGTTGACGATTTCCGCTCCGCCCTTGCGCGTGCGCGTCACGATGGCGTCGATTTTTTCTTTGGACAGCAGGTCGGGGAGGGGAATTCCCGCCACGGTCGAGTAGCGCGGCAGCGGCACCATATCGTCGCCGTGCCCGCCGAGCACGAACGAGTGCACGTTTTCCACGCTCACGCCCAGCTCCGCCGCCACAAACGTGCTCATGCGCGACGAATCCAGCACGCCGGCCATGCCCATCACGCGGTTTTTCGAAAAGCCGCTGAGCTTGTACGCTGCCTGGGCCATGGCATCCAGCGGATTCGTAATCATGATGAGGATGGCGTTGGGCGAAAATTTGGCGATCTGCTCGACCACCTGCTTGATGACGTCGTAGTTGGCTTTGAGCAGGTCGTCGCGGCTCATGCCCGGCTTGCGGGGAAATCCCGCGGTGATGACGACGACGTCGCTGTTGGCGGTTTCCTTGTAGTCGCCAGTGGCCGTGGAGATGCCCACTGCGCGGGAATCGGTGCGCTGGATGGGGCCGGACTCGAGCATGTCCAGCGCCTTGCCCGCGGGCACGCCTTCCAGGATGTCGGTGAGCACGACGTCGGCGAGCTCGCGGTCAACAATTCTCTGCGCGGTGGTCGAGCCCACAAACCCGCCGCCCACAACCGTCACCTTTTTGCGCATGACTGCACTCCTTGGCGTGGAATATATGTTTTACATGGAGTGCGGCAGCTTGCTGCCGCCTTGCTTTGTGCCGAGGTACTGTCGCGTCAACCCGCCTTGCTCTCGGACAGGTCAGCATATTACATGGAACCGATTTTCGTTTTTCGAATTTCGATTTTCGGAGTTCGCTACCGCGCCGCCAGCCGTCCCTGCATATTTTCAATAATCGCCGACGCGAACTCCGACGTCTTGAGCTTCGTTGCGCCTTCCATCAAGCGTTCCAGGTCGTAGGTGACGCGCTTTTGTTGAATGGTCTGGGCGATGCCGTCTTCGACGAGGCGCGCGGCTTCCGGCCAGCCGAGGAAGTCGAACATCATCGTGCCCGCCAGCATCACTGCGCCGGGATTGATGACGTCCTTATCCGCGTATTTCGGCGCGGTGCCGTGCGTGGCTTCGAAGCAGCCGTAGCCGTCGCCGATATTCGCGCCGGGCGCCACGCCCAGCCCGCCGATCTGCGCGGCGCACGCGTCGGAAAGGTAATCGCCGTTCAGGTTCGGCGTGGCCAGCACGTCGTATTCATCCGCGCGCGTGACGACCTGCTGGAAGATGGAATCGGCGATGCGGTCGTTCACCAGCAGCAGGTTCTTCCACTTTCCGCCGCCGTGCGTCGCGTAGATCGCGTCCAGCACGTGCTTCACTTCCTCGC
>DASYRO010000497.1:0-6171 GCA_036004385.1 Candidatus Acidiferrales bacterium | reverse complement strand
AGACCACGGAAACCATTGTGGTCAACGCGCACGGCGCGCTCTTCTACCTGCAGGCCCCCGTGGCCATGGGCGGCACGCTGCTGTTGACCAATCCCGCCACGCTCGAAGAGCAGGAAAGCCGCGTGGTGTTTATCGGCGGCACCGCCGATCGCGGGCAGCGCGTCGGCGTGGAATTTCTTACGCCCGCGCCGCGCTTCTGGGGCGTGGAATTCCCACCCGCCGACTGGCCACCGAAAAACGCCGCGGCGTCATCAGCCCCGAACTAAACGTAGTTCCTTTTGATCTTAGACTTCAGCCAGCATACACGAACAGAGATTTCGCTGCGGACGGAGCCTCTGCGACGGCCTTCGGCAGAGCGGATGGCGCTTAGCTGCGTCGTAGCTATCCCAGGGCTTACGCTCTCGGCTGCTCTCTCGCCCGTGCGGGGCTCATTCGGAAAGGTCGCACACAAGGGCGCGTGGCTTGACCGTTCTGGGAGTCACTTGTAGTCTGAGTTGCGGAGGAGTGGGTGAGCGGTTGAAACCGGCGGTCTTGAAAACCGTTAGACTCGAAAGGGTCTCGGGGGTTCGAATCCCTCCTCCTCCGCCATTGTTCGAAAATCGAAATTCGAAAAGCGAAAACCGGATTACTGGGCCGGCTGGAGCTCGCGCCCGTGGCAACCGGCGTGAAGGCATCGCCGATTGCCGCTACAACTTCGTTTCCTTTCGCGGGGCCGACAAGTTAGGACGTCATTGGGTCACGAAGTCTCGACCGGGTCTGGAATTTCTCTAGTCGTTAACATTGAGATTCTGTTACTCTGCGCCTGTTTTAGTACCTTCGTACTCGTTATCTATTAGCGGCTCTCAGGTAGACTGTTCTTTGATTCGCGGCGGATTGTTCTAAACTCCGGAAGCCCGGATGCTCATGCGCCTCAAACCCTCAACCTGGCTCATCCTCGCGGCGTGGACGCTGCTGGTGGGAGGTTACGCGGCGGGCGCGCTGCTGATTCCGCCGGGCCCGCACCTCACCGCCTTTGGCGACGTAATGCAGTGCCTGGTGCCGCTGTTCGCCAATGCCGGTCTGTTGATGAATGCCGGCTCCACGCACTGGCGGCGCAACGCCTTCTGGATGCTGCTGGCGCTGGGCTGCTCGATGTGGATGTGCGCCCAGCTCATGTGGACCTACTACGAGCTGGTGCTGAAGCAGGCGGCGCCAAATCCGTTTTCCGGCGACGTCATCATCTTCCTGCACGCCGTCCCACTGATTGGCGCGCTGGCCCTGCGGCCGCATGCGCGCATCGCGGATCGCAGCATTCGCTTCGGTTATCTGGATTTTCTTCTTCTTCTTTTCTGGTGGGTGTTCCTGTACGCCTTTATCGTCATCCCCTGGCAATTCGTGCAGTTCGAGCCGGCCATCTATCTGAACAGCTTCAATCACCTCTACTGGCTGGAAAACGTGCTGCTGTTGCTGGGGGTGGGCGCGCTCTGGTTGAGCACTAAAGGCGCATGGCGCCGCGTGTACGCGCACGTCTTCTACGCCTCGGCGATGTATTCGGCGAGTTCGCTGACCATCAATGTGGCCATCCTTCGCGGCGAATACCACACCGGGAGCCTGTGGGACATTCCGCTGATCGCGTCGTTTGTCTGGTTCGGGACAGCGGGAGTCATCGCCTCGCGCGTCACACCGGCGAGCGAGCCCGAACCGCAGACCGTCGCTCCACCGCGGGCCCTGCGCATGGGAGACGGCGGTTGGACGCTGCGCCTGGCCATGGCCGCCGTGCTGTCGTTGCCGGTGATGGCGGCGTGGAACGTCTCCATCAGCGTGGCGCCCTGGGCGGTGCGCGAATACCGCATGATCGTGACGCTGGTCGCGCTGGTCCTGCTGACCGCGCTGGTCTTCCTCCGCCAGCACTTCGTGGATCGAGAACGCATGCGCCTGCTGGCCGCCTCGCAGGAATCGCTGGAGAACCTGCGCCGCCTGCAGAATTCCTTTGCGCAATCGGAGAAGATGGCCGCGCTCGGACAACTGGCCGCCGGAGCCGCGCGCGAAATCAATAACCCGCTGACCGCCATTCTCGGCTACTCGGACCTGGTGAAGGACGAAGCCGGCGCCACCGACCGGTTGAAACAGCTCGCCGATAAAATCCAGGAGCAGGCGCGCCGCACCAAGCAACTGGTGAACAACCTGCTCAGCTTCGCGCGGCAGGTGCCGGTGGAAAAAACGTTCCTCGATATCAGCGGCGTGGTCAGGGGCGCGGTGCAACTGCGCACGCTGGACCTTCGCGAGCAAAACATCCGCATCGAAATGCAGAGCGAAAGCGTGTTGCCGGCGGTGCGCGGCGATCCCAACCAGTTGCTGCAAGTGTTTTACAACCTGATCAGCAACGCCGTGGACTCCATGGGGCAAACCGGCGGAGGCGTGCTCTCGGTGCGCGCGTTGCGCGAAAAAAATAATGTCGTGCTGGAGTTTTCCGATACCGGCCCGGGCATGAAAGATCCCAGCCGCGTGTTCGACCCCTTCTATTCAACCAAGGCCGGCACCAAAGGCAACGGCCTGGGACTCTCCATCTGCTATGGCATCATTCAGGAGCACGGCGGGCACATCTCCGGCTACAACCGTCCGGACGGCGGCGCCACCTTCCGCGTGGAGCTTCCCGCCATTGCCCCCATGCTGCCGAAGTCGTCCGCGGCAAGTTTCCCTCAGGCGGCCAGCGCCGCAGCAGCAGGCGCCGCGCTCAGCCCGGCGTCATTCCTTCCCTCGCCCGCGCCCGGGGGCTCCGTGAAAGCCGAAGCTGCCGCTGGCGTCCCCAACTCCCTAGCGGTCAAGAAATCCTAGCGCCACCTCCCCTTTAGGTCATTTCTTCGACGATGCGTTTTAAACTCGCGAACCGTCTGTGATAGATTCGTGCACTTGTCATGGACGAACCCGCCATTCGGACCGAATCCCTTACGCGACGCTTCGGCGAACTGGTCGCTGTGGACGGCATCAACCTGACGGTCGAAACGGGCCAGTTTTTCGGCTTTCTCGGGCCCAACGGCGCGGGCAAGTCCACCACCATCAAGATGCTCACCGGCCTGCTTCAGCCCACCAGCGGCGCGATTCATGTTCTGGGACACGATTTAAAGATAGAGCCCATCGAAGTGAAGCGGCGCATCGGCGTGGTGCCGGAAGGCCTGGCGCTCTTCGAGCGCCTGACCGGCGCGGAATATCTGAATTTTGTCGGGCGCATGTACGGGCTGGACTCCGCGACTTCCACGCAACGCAGCGCCGAACTGCTGGACTTCATGCAGCTCGGCGAGCGGCCCAGGACGCTGGTCGGCGACTACTCGCACGGCATGCAGAAAAAACTGGCGCTGGCCGCGGCGGTGATTCACGCGCCGCAGGTGCTCTTTCTCGATGAGCCGTTCGAAGGCGTGGACGCCATCGCCGCCGGCACGTTGAAAGCGATGCTCAACCGCATGGTGGCGCGCGGCGTGACCATTTTCCTCACTTCGCACGTGCTGGAAATCGTCGAACGCCTGTGCAGCCACGTGGCCATCATTCACAAAGGCTGCATCGTCGCGCAAGGCTCCATCGAGGAGCTTCGCGCCGGCGTCGCCGCGCGCGCTGCGGCCGCACAAGGACTCATCGCGCCGCACGAAGCAGGCCAACGGCTCACGCTGGAGCAGATTTTCTTGGAAATCGTCGGCGGGCGCGAAGCCGGACAGGAACTCTCGTGGCTGGCGTAGCTTCGGCAGAGGCTCATTCTGTTATACTTGAAGTAAGGGTCAGACATGGCGCAACGTGAGAAAGAAATCTCGATTCCAGTTTCCATTCTCTTGAGCGTTACTACGGTCGATGAGCTAGAAGACTGGCTCCAAGCGCGCGATCCGGAATTTATTGCAGAGATGCGGAGAATCCGCGCAGAAGATCTCGCGGGCTGCAAATCCTACACGACTGACGAACTGAGAAAAGAGTGGAATATTCCCTCGTAATCCTCCACCACGCGAAACCGGACTTGGCCGCGTTGGATGTTGCGATACGCGCCCGCATCTTAAGTCGTCTTGATTGGCTCGCAAAAAACGCCGACCAAATCATTCACCACCGCCTGCAAAGCGTTCCTCAGGACTTGGCTGGCCTGTGCCGCTTCAGGGTCGGAGATTACAGGGTGCTATACTGGAAGGACGAACAGCCGCCCCATTTGACGGTTTATCGAATCTTGCACCGTTCTGTAGCTTATCGGAACTTGTAAGGCGCCGGTTCTCTTCCTTGAAGACCTTCTCGCAATCCGACACATTTGCGATTCGGCGGCAGATTGGCTTGTTTGCCGGGCTGCGCTGGCGGCTGTTTGTAAATTCCGCGCGCACCACGCAGGCGAAATTCGAGATGGTCGCGAAAATCCTGCTGGGCTTGCTGGCTTCGGTATTCATTGTGGGCGGAGGTTTCGCCCTCGGCGGGGCGGCGTATTTCTCCATTTCCAAGCGGCCGGAGCTGCTGCCCATTCTTTTCTGGGTGGTCTTCGGTGTCTGGCAGTTTCTGTCACTGTTCATCGGCGTTTTCCATGTTGATCTCGATTTCCGCAACCTGCTGCGTTTCCCGCTGCGCTTTTCTGCGTTTTACATTCTTTCGCTGGCCTACGGCCTGTTCGATTTTTCCGCGGTGATGGCCCTGGTGTGGCTGATCTTCATCGGCGCGGGCATCGTTGTGGCGCGGCCCGACCTGCTGCCGTGGACGCTGCTGATTCTTACCGTCTTTGCCGCGCTCAACCTGCTGCTGAACCGCACCGTGTTCGCGTGGCTCGAGCGTGTGCTCGGCCAGCGTGGCAGCCGCGAAAAATTTTTCATGATTTTTGTCAGCGTAATGCTCAGTCTGCAATTCCTGGGCATCGCCGTGGAGCGCTGGGGCAAACAGGGCATGCCCTACCTGCTGCGGCTCAAGCCTTTGGTGCAAGCGCTGCCGCCGGGCATTGCTGGACTCAGCCTCGAATCCGTGGCGCGTAGCGCATCGCCCTCGGGCATGACTGCGGCCCTGGCGGGCACGCTGTGCCTGGCGGGCTACGCTGCGGTTTTCGGGCTGATTCTCCGGCGTCGCCTGCTCAACCAATATCAGGGCGAAGAACTCGGCGAGAGCGAAGCGCCACAGGCCGCGGCGGGAACCGCAGCAGCCTCCGCCGCATCGCCGCTGGGTTCGTTGACTTCGCGGCTCCCGCCTCCGGTCGCCGCCATCCTCGAAAAAGAATTTCGCTACCTGGTGCGCAACGGCCCGCTGCTGATGACGCTGGCCATTCCGCTAATCATGGTCCTCTTTTTTTCGATGGCTTGGAACAGCCCCAAGCAAACACCCGGATTTCTGAAGCGCTCGCCGGACTTGATGTTTCCTTCGTCGGTGGGTTACGCGTTGCTGGTGCTGATGCCCTTCGCGTTCAATTCCTTCGCTTACGATGGCCGCGGCATCCAGACGCTGCTGGCCGCGCCGGTGCGTTTTCGCGAAGTACTGCTGGGGAAAAATCTGGCGATGGGGACCGCGGTACTCGCCGAGGGCGCGGCCATTTGGGGACTGGTGGCGCTGCTGCGCGAACCGCCGCATGCGGCGACCGTGGTGGCGACGCTCTGCATGCTGTGCTTCGCCATCCTTCTGAACTTGACGGTGGGCAACATGCTCTCGCTCTATGCGCCGCGCGCGTTTGATTTCGGCAAATTCCGCCAGCGGCAATCGCCCATCACCGTATTTTCCGTGCTGGGGATGCAGATATTGATCGTCATCATCGCCATCGGCGTATTTGCCACGGCGCGCTGGCTGCAATCGAACTGGTACGCCGCGGGAATTTTTCTGGCGCTGGCTGTGGCTACGCTGCCCGTCTATTCCGCGGTGCTCGATTTCTGCAGCGGACTCGCCGAGCGCCGCCGCGAAAACATCACCGCCGAACTCTGCAAATGAATCGAGGGCCGCGCGAAGCGGCCCTCTCCGTTGGTTTTTCGCTTACTTCAGTGAATGGTGTATTTCGCCATCATGCCCGCGTCGATGTGGTCGGCGACGTGGCAGTGGTAAAGCCACGTGCCGGGATTGTCCGCGTTCATATCGGCCGTAGCCATGCTGCCCGGCAACAGCTCAATCACGTCCGTCTGCCGCTGTTCATAGCGCAGTGTTTTCCCGTGCCAGTGCGGCGAGTGCAGATCGACTTCGTTCCCCATGCCTAACAAGTACCAGCGAACT
>DASYRO010000496.1:0-4110 GCA_036004385.1 Candidatus Acidiferrales bacterium | reverse complement strand
ATGCTGAACTTGCGCGCCATGCTCGCTGCCGCCACACCGCAATCGCTCGTGCTGGCTGACGAAATGGGCACGGGCACCGCGCCCGAAGAAGGCTCCGCGCTGGCTGTCGCGCTGCTCGAAGAATTTCGCGCGAAAAAATCTCTCACGCTGGCCACCACGCACCACGATCGCCTGAAGGCGTACGCGAGCACGACACTGGGCGTAGTCAACGCCGCGGTGGAATTCGACGCCGTGAATCTTCGCCCCACGTACCGGCTGCTCGTCGGCGTGCCCGGAGTATCCAGCGGCATTGACATCGCGCAACGCCTCGACATGCCCGTGGGCGTGATCCAGCGTGCCCGCGCGGAGATGGCTCCCGAAACGCGCCAGGCGGCCGACCTTATCGCTTACCTGCACCGCTCGCGCGATGAACTCGACGAGTTGAAGCGCCAGGCACGCGAACAAATGGACGCGCTGGCTGCTGAGCGCGCGCAGCTTCGCACGGAATGGGCCGAGCGCCAGCGCCGCCGCATCGCCGAACTCGAACAGCGCTTCGGCGAAGTGCTCACGAATTACGAGCGCGAAATCAAAAAGCTTGTCGGCGACGTGAAAGATCGCCAGTTCCGCGCGCAGCTTGAAAAGCAGACCGGCAAGAAAATTGTGAAGGCTCGCGCCGAGGCCCGAGAAGAAACTGACGCGGCGGTCGTGCAGACGCTATCCGAATCGCAGCACGACCTCGGCATTTCTCCCGAAGAAGCGCGGCAGCCCGTCGCGGTGGAGTTGCTCGTTCCCGGCGCGAAGTTGCAGGTGCGCGGCTTCAAACAGCCGGTGATTTTGCGACAGCACGATCCCGCGCGCGGTTCCGCCGAAGTGCAAGCCGGCCCGCTGCGAATGAACGTCCGCCTCGACGACATTGTGTCTGTAATTGGCGACGTCGGGGCGCCCGCTCCTGCGCCTGCGTCCGTTTCCACTTCTCCATCTGCCGGGCAGACACGGAGGTCTGCCCCTACGAGCGATGCACGACGTCCTCACGATCGCGGCATCTCTGTCCACACCGCCGACGCTGAATCTCCTCTCGACGAAATCAACGTCATCGGCTGCACGGTCGAAGTGGCCTCCGAACGAGTGGACAAATTTCTCGACAATGCCGTTCTCGACGGCAAGCCGCGCGTGCGCATCATCCATGGACACGGCACCGGCGCGCTGCGCCGCGGGTTGCGCGAATTTCTCTCCGAGCATCCGCACGTCGAGCGCTTCGCCGACGCCGAGCCCGAACACGGCGGTGGCGCTATCACCATCGTCGAGCTCAAAAGCTAGAATGACGTTCATGACCAACGGCGACATCCAAGCCGCGTGGGGTTATCACAATGCTACGAAGCATTCCTACGAAAGCGTGCGCACCAGCCGCCATATTCTCGATTGGAAAAATTACCCACGGCCCTTCAAAATCTATTCCGCGCTCGAACCAATCCCGCTGCCCCGCGAGTGGCCGTAGACGGGAATGGCCGCGCTTTCCGCCATCGCCGATAAGGGCAAGGCGCGCGCCGGCTCAACGGAGCGTCCGGCTGCAAAAACCGCGCAGGCTGAAAGCCTGCGCCACTCGCCCGACCTCGCCACTCTCGCCCAGCTACTTTATTTTTCGGCCGGCATCACGCGCACAAAAGAGTTTCCCGGCGGAGAAATTCATTTTCGCGCGGCATCCTGCACCGGCGCGCTCTATGAAATCGAATTGTACGTGGTGTGCGGCGATCTGCCTGGCCTGCCCGCCGGCGTCTATCATTTCAATCCCGGCGATTTCGCCTTGCGCCGCTTGCGCGCGGGCGATTCTCGCGGCGCGCTCATGGCGGCGACGAATGAGCCCGGCGTGCGCCACGCGCCGGTGATTCTCGTCTCCACGGGCACCTACTGGCGCAACGCGTGGAAATATCAGGCGCGCACGTACCGCCACTTCGGCTGGGACAACGGGACGCTGCACGCCAATCTGCTGGCCACGTGCGCGGCGCATGGGCTGCCCGCGCGCGTCCTCTGCGGCTTCGTGGACGACGATGTGAATCGCTTGCTGGCGCTGGATACGCAGCGCGAAGTCGCGCTCACGCTCGTGCCACTAGGCCACGTGGACGCCGAGCCGCCCGCGCCGCCGCAAATTCCTGTGCTTCACTTCGAAACAGTGTCTTACTCAAAAAAGGAAGTGGACTATCCCGAGATGCGCGCCATGCACGCCGCATCGTTGCTCGATTCGGCTGATGAAGTCTCCGCGTGGCGCAAAAGCGCGTGCGCGCGACCTCCGGACGAACTGCGCACGGAGAAAATTTTCCCGCTCGAACCGTTTGCCGACGATGACATCCCGCGCGACACCATCGAGCAGGTTATTCTGCGCCGCGGTTCCTCGCGCAAATTTGCGCGCCAACCCGTCACCTTCCGCGAATTTTCCACCGTGCTCGACCGCTCCACGCGCGGCATTCCCGCGGATTTCCTGGCCGCTCCGCACGAGTTGCTCAACGATCTCTACGTGATTGTGCATGCCGTCGACGGGCTCGCGCCCGGCGCGTACTTTTTCGATTGCGCGCGCGGCGCGCTGGTCAGCTTGAAGGAAGGAAATTTTCGCGACGACGCGTACTACCTCGGCCTGGAGCAGGATTTGCCCGCGGGCGCCGCTGCTGCCCTTTTTTACATGGCCGATCTGCGCGCCATCCTCGAACGCTTCGGCAATCGCGGCTACCGCGCCGTACAGCTCGAGGCCGGCATCCTCGGCGGAAAATTGTATCTGGCCGCGTACGCGCAGCGCCTCGGCGCCACCGGCCTCACGTTTTACGACGACGAGGTCACGGAATTTTTCTCTCCACACGCGGCTAGCAAGTCCGCCATTTTTTTGATGGCGGTCGGCCACAGCGCCAAACGTTCTCTCGTGATGCCGAAGTGAAGCTCGGCGCGGTGCGCTTTTGTGGGACAGGCTTTCAGCCTGTGCTGCGCTCCAGCCCTCCCCGTTTCTTCATCCGCGTTTATCTGCGTTCATCTGCGGTTCCGAAGGATTTGCCCTGCGCTCTAAGTGCCTCAGTGACGCTCTTTCTGCGTCCCATCCGTCACCGTAGTAGAATCTCCAGCGACGACATGGCAGAAGCGGGATCATTCGCCGACAAAGTCAAAACGCAGGCGGACATCGTCCGCGTGGTGAGCGACTACGTCCGCCTGAAAAAGACCGGCCAGAATTTCACCGGCCTGTGCCCGTTCCATTCCGAAAAGACGCCTTCGTTTGCCGTGCATCCGGTGAAGCAGATTTATCACTGCTTCGGCTGCGGCGTCGGCGGCGACGTGTTCAGCTTCGTCATGGCCATGGACAAGTGCGAATTTCCGGAAGCGGTGCGCACGGTGGCCGAAAAATGCGGCATTCCCATTCCCAAGCCACGCGCGCGCACGCCGGAAGAAGCGCAGGCCAATCGCCAGCGGTCGGCGCTCTGCGAAATGCACAAGGAAGCCGCGGCGTTTTTTGGGCGGCAGTTGAACGATTCCCCGGAAGGCACGGTGGCTCGCGCGTATCTCGAAGACCGCGGACTCGACCGCGAAGCCATCGCGCGTTTCGCTCTGGGCTACGCGCCCAGCTCCGGCGACGCACTTCTGCGCGCGCTGAAGCAGAAATTTCCCGAGAAGCTGATTGATACCAGCGGCCTCGTCAGCCGCGATGCGTCCGGCCGGCTCTTCGACCGTTTTCGCCGCCGCATCATGTTTCCCATCGCCAACGAGCGCGGGCAAATCATCGCCTTCGGTGGCCGCGCGCTGGGCGACGACTTGCCGAAATATCTCAACTCCCCGGAAACGTCCATCTACAAAAAAAATCTTACGCTCTATCATTTCGATCGCGCCAAGGAAGAAATCCGCAAGCAGGGCTTCGCCGTGTTGGTGGAAGGTTACATGGATGTGATCGGCGTGGCGCGCGCGGGCGTGGGCAACGTCGTCGCATCGTGCGGCACGAGCCTCACCGAGGCGCAGGTGGCGCTGCTCAAGCGCGCTACGCAGCGCGTCGTCGTCAACTTCGATCCCGACCTCGCCGGGCAGGCGGCCACGGAGCGGTCATTGAATTTGTTGCTCGAGCAGCAGATGGACGTGCGTGTGCTCGCGCTTTCCGGCGGCTACGAT